>CAYRIU010000035.1:0-5625 GCA_964424615.1 uncultured Gammaproteobacteria bacterium
AATTATGGCATTATAATTATCAAAATTTTACGGCTAATTTAATTCGTCTTATCCCAGAAGCAGATTTGTTATCAAGTTTTCAAGATGGTACCATTCATTGGCTTACTTTTGATCAGGGGAAATTACGCATTGGTAAATAAATTTTTATTCTATAGAATTAAAAAAACACCAACAGAAGTTGATGTTTTTTTAATGGCTCCGAGGGAGGGATTTGAACCCACGACCAATTGATTAACAGTCAACTGCTCTACCACTGAGCTACCTCGGAATAAATGTTTTTATAAATTGTCTCCCACGATAACTTTTTAATTGCTTTTCTCTTTTTAATGCCTCGTTTCTATTTTGTACTGATTCAGAATAAATTATTACCCACGTTCCAGAAAATCTTGACGTATAACCAGGAATTAATTTTTGGTTATGCATTTTTAATCTTTCTCCAATATCCCTTGTTTGTCCTATATAAATTTTGTTTACCAGTTTATTATAGATGGCGTAAACAAAGTACATGTTTCTTTTTTTACTGCTCTACCTCCGCCAGCTGGCGTAGAGCTACCTCGGAAGGTAAAATGGACAACACTGAGGATGATGGTAGCAGGGGTGGGAATCGAACCCACGACCTCAGGCTTATGAGTCCTACGCTCTAACCAACTGAGCTACCCTGCCAAAAAATAATTTGGTAGCGGGGGCCGGACTCGAACCGGCGACCTCCAGGTTATGGGCCTGGCGAGCTGCCAACTGCTCTACCCCGCGTCGTAAAATAATTTAATATGAGTATTGGTCGGGGTGAGAGGACTTGAACCTCCGACCTCACGCACCCCATGCGTGCGCGCTAGCCAACTGCGCTACACCCCGTCATTATTTTGTGCGTGTTTCCCAATATACTATATTATTTAGACATACGTTTCTAGCGAGAAAAGAGAATCGTATGGTGGACCGTACAGGAATTGAACCTGCGACCTCTTCCATGCCATGGAAGCGCTCTAGCCAACTGAGCTAACGGCCCATGAAAGTTTGTTTATATTTTCGACAATCTCATGAGTCGAATGGTACCGAAGAGAGGACTTGAACCTCCACGACCTTGCGGTCACTGGATTTTGAGTCCAGCGCGTCTGCCAGTTCCGCCACTTCGGCCTAATAAACAAAGATGATTTTACAATATATAATATATAAAGTCAATGCCTATTTATGGTCAATTACCAGGTGTTCCAGAGAGGCAATGACTATGTGCTATAATAAATACATGAGACAGCATCACAAGGTGGGTAATAGAAAAGGGCGACCAGCTTACAGAACTCCTTCAAATTTTATAGTTAGAAGGAGTATAGTTGTTCGTAAACAAAAAATTAAATAACTATTATGCGTATCATATCATTTAACGTCAATGGCATTAGAGCTATTGTCAAAAAAGGTTTTGTAGATTTTTTAAAAAAATCACAAGCAGATTTTTTGTGTTTACAAGAGATTAAAATATCACATAGTGCTAGAGAAAAAGAGCAGTTTGATTTTGTCGGTTATCAGGAATTTTGGCATCCAGCCGAAAAGCCGGGATATAGCGGGACAGCAATATTGGTCAAAGATGGATTGTCAGTAGAAGTATTGCCCAGCTTATCGTGGGACAAAGAAGGTAGGGTGCTAGCTATAGATATCGGTAAATATTATCTGGTCAATATTTATTTTCCCAATGCTCAAGATGATTTGAGACGCTTATCTTGGAAGATGGAGTGGAATAATAAATTATTATCTTATCTCAAAAAATTAGAAAATAAAAAACAAATTATAGTTTGTGGAGATTTCAATGTCGCTCATCAGGAAATTGATTTAGCTCGTCCCAAGGAAAATGTGGGTAGTGCAGGCTTTAGTCCGCAAGAAAGAGCTTGGATGGATAAATTTCTTGCCAGTGGATTCAAAGATACTTTCAGAGAACTGCACCCAAAGAAAATACAATATTCTTGGTGGAGCTATCGAGCAGCCGCCAGAGCCAGAAATGTCGGTTGGCGTATTGACTATTTTTGTGTATCAAAAAATATTTTAAAAAAAATAGATCAAGCTTTTATCCTTGATCAGATTACTGGCTCAGATCACTGTCCAGTGGGTATTGAGATAGAAAAATAATTTTACTCTACAAAATATTTTACTTTGCCTCCCAACTCTTTTTAGTATAGGGAGGAGTTTAAGTTTCCCTGTTAAGTGGGATTTAGGGGTTAAAAAATACAAAGACTAAGTAGTCTAAAGTGGTTATTTTTTTATTTTGTCATATATTGACAAAATATCATATATATGCTATACTTATATATTATTTAAAGTACCTTTAAATACTTGCGAAAACAGCCAATAATAGCCTCAGCGTTTAAATTATCTATATTATATAGGTAGTTTGATCGCTGCGGCTATAACAGTCGCTAGTGTTGGTGTGCCTTGTGTCTTTGCAATCACGCAAAGATAAGAGGTAAGCCAAAACCAAGTAAGAGTGTACAATGGCTCGTCAGAAGAGTGACTTCGTATCCGCTCTGGGTGCGGCCTTCGAGATGATCAAGCTGATCGCCGAGGAAGTCTACGCTCTGGGTGGCAGTGACAACGACCTGCGTCGGATCATCAAGGAGCGCAAGCTCCGTCAGCAGATCGCCAAGCTGCTCGTCGTCAACGTCGGCGAGGTCTATATGCTGAACGTCTTCGGACTCAGCATCGAGGAGCTCGTCAAGCAGGGCAAGTACGGCTACGCCAATCCCGACATCACTGACGACAACTTCAAGTCGGACGAGATGCACCAGACAGAGATCATCCTGCGTCACTTCAACAATGACATGAGTACGGACGCCGTGCTCAAGGCCTTGGATGAAGAAGGTCTCAAGCCTGCCACCATGAGCGAACTGCTGGAGTTCGGCAGTCGCTACCCGGATCTGCAGAAGCAGTTCCCGATCGTCGCGCTCGGCTCCGTCTGGCTGAGCCGGAATGGTGGCCGCTACGTCGGCTATCTGGACTTCTACGTTGGTCAGCGCTCGCTCGGCCTGCGCTGGATCGGCAATGGCTGGCGCGGCATCTGTCGCTTCGCCGCTGTTCGCAAGTAAACGGCTCTTGGCCACTTGTGCCCTTGGGACTTGATTGTCCTTTGACACTTGTCCGCCAGCTGGCGGATCGGCCGTAAACTAGAACTCCGTCTCAATACTCTCGCAATCTGGCGAGTGAGACGGAGTTTTCTTTTTGTATAAAAATCGTTTAATATAGCGTAAGTAGGTATTCTTGTATTATTGACATAATATTAAATATATGGTATATTACTATATTATTTTTAGCACCTTTAAATATTTGTGAACAGTAAAATATAGCCACAGTATATAGGCTAACTATTAGTTAGGTAATTTATATATTGTGGCTATAGAGTAGGTGCATCTGGGACTTCGAAGAAATAACTTTGAAGTGAGGGATGTGCCAAAACGTGGAGGCAAAGAACAATGTCGTCCAAGAAGGATGTTTCTGCCATCGTGTCTGGTGCTGGTCTCTTGACCAGCATCTTCTCGGCCTTGGTCGAGGAAGTCAAGAAGCGCGGTGGCAACGACGAGTCCATCCATCGTCTGTCCCGTCCCGAAGGTCGCGAGCTCATCAGCAAGATGGCCGAGCTGATCGTCGGCAACCCGATCATCGACGGCTATCCGATTGAGGTCGGAAGCACCACGATCAAGGATCTGGTCAAGCAGGGCCGCTACGACTGGTCGAATTCCGATGTCAAGGATGATCACTTCAACGTCGATGTTCCTCACCAGGCTGAGATCATCCTGCGTCACTTCAACAAGAACATGAGTACGGACGCCGTGCTCAAGGCCTTGGACGAGGAGGGCTTGCGTCCGGCTACCATGTCCGAGCTCCTGGCTCTGGGTATCAAGTATCCGGATCTACAGAAGCAGTTCCCGATCATCGCGCTCGGCTCCGTCTGGCAGGACCGGGATGGTGACCGCTACGTCGGCTCTCTGGGCTTCCGCGATGGTCAGCGCAAGCTCTTCCTGTACTGGTTCGGCAATGACTGGCTCGTCATCTGTCGCTTCGCCGCTGTTCGCAAGTAAACGGCTCTTGGCCACTTGTGCCCTTGGGACTTGATTGTCCTTTGACACTTGGCCTCGGCCGTAAACTAGAACTCCGTCTCAATACTCTCAACAAACAGGTTGAGTGAGACGGAGTTTTCTTTTTGTCAAAAATAATGCTAGACTATTTGCTGGATAGTAAACGAAACAGACTTTGGCCAAGGCTAAGGTCGGTTGAACTCTGAAATTAAGGAGTAGTGCGAGTGGAGCTGGGTAATGCCTTGCTTCAGAGAACTTACCTTATTTTCCAAATAAAAAGAAACTTGGTGCAAAATATTGGCGGATTTATATATCCCAAATAAAATACAGCCCAGAGAGTATGGTGGTATTGATAAATGAAGTAAAGTTAATCAATGGGCAGTGCCACAGAAGATATTTTGTACAAAATTACGGCTCCGTCTGGCAGAACCGGAATGGTAACCGCAACGTCGGCTATCTGAACTTCAACGATGGTCAGCGCAAGCTCAACCTGAACTGGATCGACAATGACTGGAACGACATCTGTCGCTTCGCCGCTGTTCGCCAGTTTCTTTTTATTTAGAGATATTTTGGGCTTGTTTTTTCCAACCACCCAGCATTTTACCCACTTCATTTAAAGCAGTGGCAAGTAAAGTATATTTTTTAGTATCTATTGTTTTCAATTCCCAAGTGATTTTTAAAAAATATTTTAAAGCATCCAAGCGCACGCAGGCTTTGGTGATAATTTCAGTTTTGTATTCTCGATTAGCGTAGCTGGCTTCTAGTAGTAGCTCAATGAGTTCACAAAAAAGATTATCAATTTTTGCTCCTAAGGTATATTTATCTAAACGAGGCAAGTTGATCAGATAGCCATGCCAAAGCTGGTAAGCTGTAGTGACTTTGGCAAGAATCGGTAGGTCTTCAAAGCGTTGGGGGGGGGGTAGATTAATGGCTAATTTTTGGATCTTATGAGGCGACATTGTGTTCATGATTATAATGATATTATTTGCTTAGATAATCTATTTTTAGCTTGGCAGGAGTTTGTAAAGACTAAGAAAAATAAGGGTGATGTGCAAAATTTTGCCCGTAATCTAGCGGATAATATTATACTCTTACATCTAGATCTTGCCAATTTTACTTATCAACATTGCGGTTATGAAGCTTTTAAAATTTCAGACCCCAAACCTAGAGATATCCACAAAGCTACGGTGCGTGATAGATTATTGCACCATGCTATCTATAAGCAACTTTACCCATTTTTTGATAAAACTTTTATTGCTGATTCGTATTCGTGTCGGAATGATAAAGGCACGCATAAAGCGGTAAATAGATTTAGAAGTATGGCTCAAAAGGTCAGTAAAAATAATACAAAAACTTGTTGGGTTTTAAAGTGCGATATCAAAAAGTTTTTTGCTAATATTGACCATGAGATATTAAAAAGCATTTTAGCTAGATATATTTTAGATCAAAATATTTTATGGCTTTTAAATGGTGTGATTGATAGTTTTAATACTACTAAAAATAAAGGTTTGCCTTTGGGTAATCTTACTTCACAGCTGTTTGTAAATATGTATATGAATGAGTTTGATCAATT
>CAYRIU010000036.1:0-19124 GCA_964424615.1 uncultured Gammaproteobacteria bacterium
CACCCAAAATACCAATGATAGCTATGACTACCAAAATTTCTATCAAACCAAAACCTTTTCTTTGCATATCTATATTATACCACAATATTTAGTCTAACAAAAAATCCCCAACATAATAGTAAGGGATTTTTGTTTTTTCAAAATCAAATAAGGACTATGGGCAACCAGCTGGGTTAGCATTAGTAACACTCACACAACCATCTTGATTACACAAAACGCCATCTACGCCAGAAGTGGGAGAAGCTGAGCATAAATCGATTTCCCATAAACCACCAGCCAAATCTTGACTGGCTAGGACTGGAGTGTAACCAGATGGAAATGTTGGCCAATTTTGGTTAATCTCAGTAGAACAAATATCACTAGATGTATTAATAGTAGTTAAAGTGGTTGAATCACCAGCATCTTGACACAAAACTATAGCACCAGAAAGACTAGCGCCCCAAGCTTTGGCTGCAGCCACTTTGGCTTTGTTTCTAGCTTGATTTAAGTTAACAACAGCTACCACGGACAAAATACCGATAATAGCGATAACGACTAACAACTCGATTAAAGTAAAACCTTTTTTCATTGTTGTTTCACCTCCCTTCAAATACCCAAGGCAATATTTCTAAAGCTTGAGATCCCTAAAGCTCTAAAATATGCCTTTGGTTTTTTTAATTATTAAAAATACTGTCTAAATTATAGCACAAAATAGCTAACACAACAATTTATTAATTGATATTTTGTGCTACTTTGTACATTGGCAACATGATGGCAGCCACAATGCCTGCTACACCCACACCCATGATGATCAAAATCAAAGGCTCTATCAGTGTCGTCAAATTGCCTACCAAATTATTGATTTCTCGATTATAAAAATCACTTAATCTTTCTAAAATAGTATCAATACGTCCTGTCTTTTCACCGACTATCATCATCTGTGAAAGCATCTTGGGCATGAGTGGAGACTTGGAAAAAAGTGTGGAAATAGAGTTACCAGCCTCAACCTCAGCTACAGTCCTCATGATCAAATCAGAGTAAGCCTTGTTATCCACAACCTCAGCCGTGATACGCAAAGCTACTGCAATAGGCACACCACCCTTGATCAGAGTGTGCAAACTCCTAGTAAAACGTACTAAATATATTTTACGAAATAGGTTGCCAAAGATTGGCATTCTAATCTTAAAAGAATCCCAAACTATTTTGCCAGTCTTACTCTTGATCCAAAAAGCAAAAATACCAATAAGTATCAAAATAAAGAAAACAACATAGTACCAATAATTGACCATAAAATCAGAAATGCTGATAATCCACTTGGTAATAGCTGGCAACTCAGCACCACTTTCTTGGAGCATAGGGGTCAGCTTTGGCAAGATATAAACCATCATCAATATACCAATACCGACCATACCGACCAAAATCAAAGCTGGATAGATCATGGCTCCTTTGATACGAGCAACCAGGTCATAATCTTTTTCCATCTGATCAGCTAAGTATTCTAAAACTTCTTCTAGACGACCGGAGGTTTCACCACTCTTGATCATGGCTACAAAAAAATGACTAAATATTTTTTCGTGTTTGGCCATAGCATCAGAAAGCTTCATACCACCATCAACATCATTGGCCATCTCTGTCACTTTTTCTGTAAAAACTGGATTGCTAGTCTGCTGAGATAATATACGTAAAGCCTGTACTATAGGTATAGTGGCGGAAATCATGACAGCTAGCTGTCTAGAAAATATAACCAAATCTTTTTGATTGACACCACCGATATTGATATTCAAACCTTTGAAAGCTCTCTGGTGAGACAAAACCAAAGATAAAACAACCAAACCTCTCTCACTCAACAATTCGGCTGCCTCACCTTCGCCTGGTGCTTCTACTATACCAGACAAAAGCTCACTATCCATTGTCCTAGCTCTATATTTATAGGTAGGCATAGGTCATTATTTGAAATTTTGTTTAAAAACCTGAGGATTCTCTGCCACTTTCATAGCATCTTCAGGATTGACCTCGCCACTCCTGACTAGATCTGACAATGACTTATCAAAATAAACCATACCTTCCTCACGCGAAGTCTGCATAATACTACTCAGCTGATAAAGATGATTATCCTTGATACTGGATCTGACAGCTGGAGTATTGGTCAATACTTCACAAGCCAATCTCAAACCACCGCCCACTCTAGGCAAGAGACGCTGACCAATAGCTACCAGTAGCACTTCTGATAAAAGATTTTGACCCCAAGCTTTTTTGGCAGCTGATAAATTGCTAACAAAACGATCTAAGCTGGAGATGATTGATTCAGTCTCCATGACTACTATCACGAGCTTACCACTCTCTACTAGCTCTAGAGCTGACTCCTCAATACCCTCTTCAATCATAGAGCCAATCAATACAACATCCACATCTTCTTCTTTGATGGCCTGCAGACCTTTGAGATAGCTAGGCGTATCACGACCAACTTGCCTCTGCTCTATGATAGATTGATTATTGATAAATAAATATTCAATAGGATTTTCCAAAGTCTGTATATGAAGACCACGGTTGTGATTGAGTGTCTCTACTAGAGAAGCAGCAGTCGTAGTCCTACCACTGCCAAATGGACCAGTGATGATGATCAATCCAGAATCTTTGGTCAAACTCTGAGTCACAGCCTGTGGAATACCTAGATCCTTTGGTGAAAGTATAAAAGGTGGAATAACTCTAAAAGATAAAGCCAAATATCCTTTTTGATAAAAAACTTTGGCTCTATATCTAGCTCTTTCATTCCAGGTATATACTACTAGCACCTCTCGCTCTTTGGTCAAACGCTCTAAATCTTCTTTACTCAAAAATGACTCAGCCAAACCATTGATAATGTCTGGAGTCATGATTTGCTCCTCAGAAACTGTGACCAACTTCCCGTCAATACGCAAAACTGGATTATTACCAGCTACCAGATGGATATCTGTGGCCTTACGCTCAGAAGCAATGTTTAATATTTTATTGATTAATAAAGTATCTGTCATGTTTAATCATTTTGATCTAAAATCCTTTTTATTTTGGCTACTACCTCAGATGGTACAAAATGTGCCTTGATCAAATAATCAGAAGCACCCAAAGAAAAACATTGATCAATATGCTCTTTTTCAGAATAGTTGGTCAAAACTATCACCGGTATAGAGCTAGTTTCTTTACTAGCTTTGAGATTTTTCAAAACTTCAAAACCATCCATTTCTGGTAATTTCAAATCTAATAATATCAAGTCTGGTAAATCTTTGGTCACGACTTTCAAAGCCTGTACACCAGTGGTAGCTTGTAAAACTTTATAATTTTCTAAATTCAATTTTGTGGCATACATCGATAATAAGAAGCTATCATCCTCTACCACTAATATTATTTTTTGTTCCATAAAAAATACATTTAATACTAAGATTTGCTGACACGCATTACTTCTTCTATGGTTGTCCAACCCAAGGCGACTTTGATCAAACCATCTTGCTGCATAGATATAAAATGCTGCTTAGCAAGTTCAGCTTCGGCCTGCTGTCTATCAAAACCTTTGGCTACTACTTCTTGCAACTCACGACTGATCTCTATGGCCTCTACTATTGAAAGACGACCCTTGTATCCAGTCTGACTACAATTAGCGCAACCAACTGCTTTATAAAATTTTATATTATCTAATCTAAAATCACTATAGTAAGCCTCTTTAGGAATTTTATTGAGCTCCCGCATGGCTTCTTCTTTGAGCTCTGCTGGTAGCTCTGTTTCTACTTTGCAGCTGTTACAAAGTTTTCTGACCAGACGTTGTGCTACTACGGCATTCAAAGTATTGGCCAGCAAAAATGGCTCCACTTTCATATCAAACAAACGCGGTATAGCGCCCATAGCATCATTGGTGTGCAAAGTCGTGAGTACTGAGTGTCCAGTCAAACTAGCATGAATAGCCAGTTCTGCTGTTTCATTGTCACGAATTTCTCCTACCATGATGATATCAGGATCTTGACGCAACAATGAACGCAAACCAGTAGCAAAAGTAAAATTGACTTCTGGCTTGATCTGAGCTTGATTGACTCCAGGGATATAGTACTCTACTGGATCTTCTAGAGTTGCAATATTTATTTCGTCTTTATTCAAAAAACTCAAAGCAGCATAAAGAGTCGTAGATTTACCACTACCAGTAGGGCCAGTGACCAAAAACAAACCATGGGGTTGATCAATAGCATTCAAAACAATCTTGGATTGCAAACCAAAAAAACCAAGATCTGAAAAAGTCGGAGCCTTGTCTGGTGTTTCCAAAAGTCTCATCACTACCTTTTCCTGACCCATCAATGGTAAAGTAGAAACACGAATATCTATTTCTTTGTTGTGCACATTGAGACGAATACGACCATCTTGTGGTACACGAGTTTCATCTATTTTCAAATTGGCCATGACTTTGATACGTGAAATCAAAGCAGAATGCACATAGATTGGTAGCACAATGGTGGTATGCAAAATACCATCTATTCTGTACCTCACTTTACTTTGTTTGCCTACTGGCTCTATATGTATATCTGAGGCACGACCCTCTATAGCATGACGCAATACTACTGAAACTATCTTTGATACCGGAGCACTTTTGACGACATCAGCCACATCAGTCTGCGGAGCTAGATCTGATTCCATGGAGCCAAAAATTTCTTCAGCTGTACCCAAAGCTTCGCCTACCTCCTGACCTAGTGTCTCATATTGCTTGATAGCACTACGATAGCTCTCCTGAGAGATGATGTAGTATTTTACCCCGTATTGTTTTTTGCGAGCCAAAAAATTCAAAGCTTCTACAGCTTTCAAATCTGTCGGGTCTACCAAGCCAGCTGATAAATTCTCACCTTCTCGACCAAAAACTACCATGTGATAATTGTCAGCCAAATCTTGAGGTAAAATATTCAAAATATCAGAATCAATCACTGTGCCCATCAATGTACGGTATTCCAAGCCATAGTAAATACCCTTGGCCTGAGTCCAATCTTCTTCTGACAAAATGACCATTTGCTTGATGGCACTTTCCAAATCAGTAAACGAAGCGAATTGTTTGCTAGACAATTCGTTGCTTTGTGTTTCGGAAATAAATTTATTAGCTACCAACCAAGCCAATAGTTTTTCTGATTCTTTTTTTATCATTGTTGATTTTCAACTTTCGGCTGATTAAAAGGATCTGGATTACCCACTCCATCAGTGATATTTATATTTATTGGTGTGCCTTGCAATTCTTTGTATTGCTGGCTATTAGTCAGATCATCTAGAGAATTATTGCGTATAAAATTTTTATAATTTTGCTCAGCTACACCTTTTTCTTTTACTACCTCCATACGCTGAGTGTCTACTGGCTTGATCTGCTGCATGACTCTATCCCAAACTTCTGTGATAGAAATATTTTGCTGCTGTAAGTAGACAAAAAAACCCGCTGCCACAAATGTGATACCAAAAATTACTAATTCCCAAGATAATCTTTTTTTGCTACTCATATTTTATCTATAATATGTTTGCACTGAAAATTTAAATTGTGGTGCTGCATTGGCACTATCTTGCAGTGAAGAAAAGTTGATTGTCTGAATATCAGTCAAGCGTAAATTCTTCTCCAAGGCATCCAAAAAATCTTTGAACAATTGATAATTGGTCTTGGCATTGATGTCTAGCAATATATTGCCTGTTTCATCTCTCAAAGCAACGGTGCTCACTGTAAAATCTATAGTCAAAGTTTTGAGGATCGGACCCTTTTTGGCTACAGTAGTGCTAGTAGGTACTGGAGTCACTACCCCTTCGACAGACTCATCTACTACCTGAGTAGTAGCTACTTTTTTCTCTACACTGTCATTGATATTTATATCAAGCAATTGCAAACCATATTGTCTAGCTAGACGATCACTCAAAACAAACAGCTCGGCTATTTGAGGATTATTGGGCACTATTTCTTTTATACGATCTAGATCGGCCTGACGATTGTTGATAATATTTTGATAAGTAATTTCTAGAGTTTCTAGATTTTTTAATAGCTGTTCACTGTTATTTTGATCGACGGAAACTTTCAAAGCATCTTCACGCAAAACATCATTGCTGTCCATTTTTGGTTTGATCACCAAATAATACCCACCCAAAAGCAAAACACCAATCAATACAGCGGTAATGATAATCCAAAAACGATTGAAAAAAAGTAGTAAATTGGATGGTTGTTCAAATTGTACCTGTTTATTTGACATAATATTATTGTGCTGACCAATAAAATAAATTTTGATTCAAAGTCAAGACTATCTGAAAACTGACATTACCATCTTGGTCTTTATTGGCGCCAGTGATACTAGCTTCTTTGACAAATTCTTGAGCGGCATCGGAGTTCAATACTTTGAGTTGCTTGGCTACACTATCATAGCTCTTGGTAGAGGCATCTAGTGTCAAACCACCATTGGTACCGACAGCCAAACCAGAATAATAAACATCTGCTACTGTATATTTTTCTAGTAAGCTAAAAAAATTCGTCCAGTAAATATGCTTGTTCAAAGTATCTTGAATCAGCTGTATTTCTTGGCCCAAGGTACTGATGTTTTTATTTAATTCTGTAAAATTCAAAATTTTGGCTTCTATCTTGGCTATCTCTGCCTTTTTATTATTTTGCTCAGCTATAATCCTCTGCTCTGTGAATATGGTATAGCCATAGATGACACCGAGAATTAATAAAGAAAGCACTATAGACAAGCCCAATAACGCAGAAATTTGTTTCCAACTCCTGACACGAGCAGCTATAGGTATGAGATCTACACTACCATTGAGGAGAGATGATTTGGGACCAGCTTCTGGCATATGAAATTGTGGTCCAGTGACTTTGGGATTTGGTTTGTCTATACTAATATTAGAAATTGGTGTGTCTACTTTATCAGCTTTTGGAGCATACTCTGGCATAATAAAATCATTAGCAACTGGCGTTGCAGGTTTTACTGGCTCCGGAGACTGATCCGCTGACTCCAAAGGAGTTAGATTTAATTCTTCGCTAACTTTGCTAGTCAGATCAAAATCTGGCTTTGGCTGGACAGGCTCATTCTTGGTTTTATTCACATCAAAACTATAGGTATCCTCAACTTGCTTATTGAGCTCCCTAAAAGTTTTTAAATCTGGTTGTTTTTTGTTTTCTGTCATATCGACATGGCTATCATCAGATTTTGAATTTTGTTGAGAAGGTGATGATTTTATTTTTTTATTTTTTGGTTTTGATTTGAATAAAGCCAAAAACCTCGACCACCAAGATGGACCTTTTGGTTTTTGTTCTTTAATCTTAGCCGGCACCACTTTGGCTGGCACCAATTCTATCTTTGGCTCTGGCTTGACTACTGGAACTGGCTCTACTGGAATTTTTTCTTTGACTACTTCACTGACGTGCTCCTGAATCTTTTTAGGAATAAAATTATTAGTCTCTTCAGTTTGTTTATTAAAATCTTGAAATACTTGGATATCTGGTTTTATTTCTGGCTGGTGCATAGCCATATCTACAGACACATCTTGAGCTTTAGGAGTATTTGCGACTATTGGAGTGTCTACTTTTTTAGGTGCTTTAGCTGGAGATTTTTTAAACAATCTTGACCAAAAAGAAGGTCCTTTTGGCTTTGAGGCTTTGATCTTGGCCTGAGCTGGCACAAAATCTTGGATGTGTTCCTCCACTCTAGCAGTCATAGTTTCTGGCACATGCATAGTCACTGGAGAGATATTAGTCGCTCCTGCCTGCTTATTTTCATTATTATAGCTAATAGTTGGATTTGGTATTTTAGGAGCTTCTGGGGTAGTAATTTTAGCTTTTTGATCACGTTTAAAAATTCTTGACCACACAGAAACTTGACCACCACTAGGCTTATAGCTATAAGGTTTTTCCTTTTTGCCAGGATTTTTGAAATCTGGACTAAAACTCAAAGGACGCTTGGTTTTTTCTTCTTTGAAGCGTAAATTATCTGGTAATAAATTTATTTTTTTATCGTCCATTTGAAAATTATATATCACGCATTCCCAAGCCTATGGCCACTGACATACGTGGACCTATCTCTTGCAACACCGGCTTCAAATCCAATGGATATATCACCCTATCCCACGGATCAGCAATAATCACTGGCAGATTAAGCATGGTGTTCAAGTATTGTGGTAAATTTGGTAAAAAGGCACTACCGCCAGTTAAGACAATCTTGTCTATCATAGTATTGCCTAGGCGTTGATAGCTATCAAAAATAAACTTGATTTCATTAATCACTGGCGTCAAAGATTTTTCAATAACTTCTGGGATATTTTGAGTATTGCCAGCAGACAAACCAAAATCTCTTTTGAACTGTTCTGCTCTATCTTGATTGATATTGAGACTATTCATGATAGATTTGGTGATAGACTCGCCACCTGTATCAATACCACGATTCAAAACTGGCACGCCTTCTTCGATGATACAAATATCAGAATTACTTGCTCCAATATCGACCACCATGATAGTCGATGGATCATTGCCAATCAAGGATCTAGACAAAGCTAAGGCTTCAGTCTCTAAACTCAATAAATTTAACTTGGCTTTTTTGAAAATATCAACATAACGAGCAACCAAATTTTTTGGTGCTGCAGTCAATAAAATGCGATAATTTTTGTCATCATCTTTTTTGGCGGCACTATGATTTTTGACTAAATCTATACCAGCAGTAGGATTGGCATTGGTAGTGGGCTTTTTCTTTTTAGCCAAAATATTATGATCCAATATCATCTCATCAATAGGCACGGGGATAAATTTTTTAGCCTCCCATTTGATAGCTGCCTGCAAATCTTTTTTGGGCATAGGAGGTAAGGTGATGATAAAATTAAATACTGAAAAAGTAGGCAAAGCAGCTACAACCTGCTTTGTTTCTATCTTGGATTTATGAGCTATCAAATTAATATAATCAGCGATAGCTTGGTTATTTTTTTCGGATGAACCACGCAAAATATTGACTGGCACATCAGCATAACCATAAGTTTTGAGCTTGGCTTGTCCCTTAAAATTTTCAAGCTCTACCAGCTTGATACTAGAAGTACCTATATCAACACCCAAATAACTAGTAGCATTGGAAAATAAACCCATAATTTTTTATAAAACAATTATATTCTTTATCGCTATAATATCCCGTATATTATAACATATTTTTTACTACCTCACCAAATTTAATAACTAGAAAATCTGGGTATAACTCTACTCATGTCAGTCAAGCCTAATGGCGGATTACTCTGCAAACGTCCGTCATTGATAAATTGCTCTGCTGGTGTACCACTAGCTTGATCTACATAAATTCTCTCTAGGACAAATTTTCTAGCCAAGACATTACCCCTGACCAGCAAAGGACGCTGACCAGTCAGACCAGATTTGAACTGACCACAACCACTAGGATCAGCAGATGCGCAGGATGTACCATCACCCAAGACAATAAAAGTACCAACTACATCTTGGACACTAGTATCTATGATCACATCACCTTTTACTACCCACACCAATGATGGTATTTGTTTCAAATTACTGATAGTAGCTGAAGATCTATAGGTAATATTTTTGTTAATCCTGAGATTGCCTTCTATGACAATAATGCCAGCCCCACTTACAACACCAGCACCAGGCAAGACCTCTAAATCAGAAGCTCCACCAATAGTGACTGTACCACTAGGAATATTTGACTCTGAGACATAAAATACTGTATTAGTCAATGGCCCATTAAAAATATTTTCAAAATTGGAAATTGGTTTTTCTATGATACTGCCGTATTTATTGTAGTCTATTCCACCGACAGTTTTTACCTTGGTAATCAAACCATTGTAATCCAATTTACCCAAAGCATTTTGATATTGACCAGTAGATAAATTGGAAGATAAAAAGTCAATAAATGGTCTATTGGGTAGCTCACCCTGAAAAGATGGTAAGGCTGGATTAGAATTTTTGGAAGCACCACTGACAAAATTTTTGATACTACCACCTGCCTCTATCAGATAAGATGCATTGTACCTATTAATCGGAGGCTGATAGGCTGTTCCTATCCTACCCCTAGAATAAATATTCCCCTGCTCTACGGAAAAATAAGGCTTGGTGCTAGTAGAAATACGTGGTGAAAAGTTAAACCAACCAAAGCCTAAATCACTACCATCTGGGACTGACCAAGAATTATAAGCCCAACCACACAAAGTACTAGTACTTGATCTACCGTGCTGATTGTCATACAGTACACCGCCCATACGATAAACATTTGATTCCAAAGTAGTAGCACTAATCCTCGTCTCACACCTCTTGCAGCTATTACTATTGATATTCGAGGCGTTCAGGGAACAAGAATTAGAAAAATTATCTACTGTGCATTCAGTACAATTAAAACCAGTCAAAACTTTTTTGAGATCTCCTACCTTATGAGAACCGCACACCCCAAAGCCAGTCGGGCAAGGATTGCCGGCGCTACAAACCCTATCAGTGCGTATGCTACAAGTACTTTGATCTTCGGAGTAGTAAAAATATTCTTGACAATTTTCACATACTGCCGGTTGAAAAGCCGATACAGCGCAGTATTCTGAGCCATCAGAGCTAGCTGCACAAGCAGAATCATTGCAAGAGTCATCAGCCTGATCACAAGTGCAAGAAACACCAGAAAGACAACTGTATTCCTTTTCTTTATAGCAATTAAAACAACCCCTAATAGGATTATCGCCACTAGTTCTATTATTTGGGTTATCTACATCATAATTTGGATCAGAGTCAGGAAAAGCTGAATCTACTACACGAGATTTTATAGGAAAACCCAAACGATTTGCTCCACTATAGCCAGCTACCACCAGTGGCTCCAGCTGCAAAATACTCGCAAAACCATCAGCGGCCAGTGGATCACTACTCAAGGCGTTGACATGAGCACTTTGTGTCACTACCCTAGTCACCTGTTCATAGCCACCTGTACACATTGGTGATGTACAGCTAGTAGGTGCATTGGGAAGTGTAGCGTTGAGTGACAAAGCGCAATAATTACCATTCTCAATAGCACAATCAAAATCATAAACACAAGTAGCGCCATCCGCCTGAGGCGTGGCACTATTTACCATACATGTACCAGCACCACCTCCATTGATATTATCTCCGTATTGAGGATAGACACATTCGCCATCTGGATGTCCAGCATTCCGACTATCATTGATATCGTAACAATCCTTGTTGATATAGCAAGAATGCATGTAAGTATCACCAGTACTAAATGGTGGTACATCACCTCTCAAAGATAATAGAGTATTTTTTTGTGTCTGAGTATAGTTAGTATAGTCAAAACAAACACCATTCAACAAAAATGCCGATCCTGGATTGACTGGGCTTGGACTCACACAGGCAAATTGACAATCTTCATCACCGCGCTGACTACAATCATTTTTACTCTTTGAGCAAGTATTGTCAGACTGACAATAATTAGTCACTTGAGATAAATTCATGCCTGAACACTGACTAAAACTAGAGCAACCCTGAATTTGATTAAATATATGACAATCTGAATCAGTACTACACAAAGATAAACAATCACTATCTACAGTACAACTCGAAACACAATCACTGTCAACATTACAGGGATCAGTAGGATCAAAATCACAATGTTTACGACCATCTGATTCAGTGATGCACTTATCATTCCTATCAACGGCACAATGCTTACTACCATCAGGATCTGTCACGCACTTATCAATCACAGCATCTATCGAACAATAACTCTGTGTACCATCATTGATACATAGATTATTAGCAATTGGCCCCTCACAAACGCCAGCAATCATCTGACAAGAACATGTAGAGTAGCTAGATGCCGACTCGCTCATCACTACACCTTGCGGTGGTGCTTCTGTACTATTGCTAGCTGTATCAGAAAAACAAATCCAGCCTGGAGCAGACTCAGCAGGACTGGCATTGACGATATTACCCGCCCAAGCACAACCTTGAACATATTTTCGATCTGAGTTTACTTGATCAACGTGCATTTTGAGGCCCCAGCTAGTTGGTATACCACTAATGGACATGGCACAAGAGCCCCAACCAGTGCCATCAGCATTACGGCCACCATCTGGCTCACCATCACCATTAAAATCATTGGCACAATTCAAAGCAATCCAGCCCATTTTATCATTCCAAGCCCAACCGACTATCGGTGTATTATTTTGATAGACATTATCTACCAAAGCTCTAGTATCTACTGATTTTTGCCACAAAAAAAAGCCACAAGCAAAAATCAAAAGACTAATAAATATTTTACTATAAAAATGATAATGAAAATTTATTTTCATTAATAAAAATTTAATTTAACAGGGCGGATTTCCAAACACCATTAATACAGACGTATAAACGACTATTAGCATTATCAACGTATAACTTACCACTACCAATAATATTTGGACAATCAGTGCCCAAAGGAGCGCCGTTACTGTTAGTGATATAAATATTTTTACCTGAACCAAATCTTACATCACCATTCAAAAGAATCTGACCATCAAATTGAGCAGCATAAGCACCAGTCCCCTGTACACCATAGACTCCAATGCCACCAGCTAGGGATGAGGATCCATAAATACCATAAAAACCTGAACCTTTGACACCAAAATAACCCGTACCCGATACACCCGTACCACCATTTACAGCTGTACTAGCAACACCCTTCACACCTATATTATTTGGATTTAAGCTTGGGTAAAAGGACCAATCAGTTGAGCTATTTTCACCATAAACACCCACAGTGCCCACTGTTGCTGTACTAATCCTCAACATATTATTATTATCTGGTGTAGTACCGACACCTATACGACCATTGGCTGCCAAAGTCAAAACATTGCTACCAGCACTCTTCCAAAAACGCAACTGATCAGTACTAGCGTCATGATAAATAGCCCAATGATTACCAGCACCAGAAACACTCTGAATATCCAGCTCAGCATTTGGTGAAGTGCTATACAAATGCAATAATTTATTTGGAGCATTTGTACCTATACCGACATAGCCACTAGCTGTAGTCGTAGTGTAGTACAAGGCATTAGAGGCTCCAGTGTTGATCAGCCAATTATTACTGCTAGAACTACCACTAGCACCATTGATAGTACCAGTGACTGTCAAATTGCCACCAACGGCTAGATTTTGAGCCACAGATACATTACCACTAGTAGCATTGACACCCAAATAATCTGTAGTGCCATTACGACGGATAACATAATTATTGCTAGTATCAGCCCCAGTAAACCATTGCTCATTACCAGATTCATTTTTGATAGTCAAACCTCTATATTTGTCATTCAGGCCAGACAAAGTGATGATGGGACCGCTATTTATATCATAAATATGCAACTTAGTAGATGGAGTAGCAGTACCTATACCGACATAGCCACTGGCTGTAGTCGTAGTGTAGTACAAAGCATTAGAGGCTCCAGTGTTGATGAGCCAATCACTGCCACTGCTACCTCCTCCGCCAGGCACATATGGCACACCACCAACAGTTAAACTAGTAAAAGTACCAGAACCATTGATGTTTATATTGCCGGCACCAGTAATGTTTTTGCCTCCCAGATCCAATGACTGAAGCAAGGGATTGAAAACAAAAGTATTGAGATTCGTATCTTCTGGCAAATAGCTTGGCTCTTGCCAGGCTGCCTCTACCTGCCTCAAAATCACCAAAACACTCAAAAACGAAACAACAATAATCAAAGTAGAAAGTGGCCAGGTAAAAACCTGTTTTTTCTTTTGCATATTATTTATAATTTTTATTTTTACCATTTTTATTATAACATATTTAGAAACTCAATACTAGATTTGCTGTATACCAAAATCAACACAATATCTATTTGCCAAAAACCGTTTTATTTTATAGAATAAAAGGTAATTAGATGAATATCTAAGCTAATTTTTTAACAAAAAACTATGCCAACTATCGCCATCGTCATCCTAGTACTAGTGGTCGTCTTGCTAGCCTGGGGTATCGGTATCTACAATAGCTTGATTACTTTGAAAAATCGAGTAAAAGAAGCTTGGTCAGACATTGATGTCCAGCTAAAACGACGCTATGATCTGATCCCTAATTTAGTCGAGACTGTCAAAGGCTACATGCAACATGAGGCTGGAGTCTTCACCAAAGTGACTGAAGCTCGCTCCATGGCCATGCAAGCCACAGGGACAGTAGAAAAAGCCAAAGCTGAAAACGCTTTGTCTGAATCACTCAAAAGTCTCTTTGCGGTCGCTGAGAACTATCCAGAGCTCAAGGCTTCACAAAATTTTTCTCAGCTTCAAGACGAAATCGCTGATACAGAAAATAAAATCCAAGCCTCTCGCCGCTTTTACAACGGACAGGTACGAGATTTTAACACAAAAATTCAAGTTTTCCCAAACAATTTTTTTGCTAATCTCATGCACTTCGTTGCCTTTGATTTTTTTGAGATAGAAAACGCTGAAGAAAAAGAAAACGTCAAAGTAAAATTCTAATTTTCATCTGCAAAATCACCCGTTCCTTTACCAAGGACTGGGTGATTTTATTATTGACAATAGACATCAATAATGTTATATTATCATAAATAAAAAACTAAAAATATGTATAACCAAATTGCTAGCAATAAATTAAAAAGTTATTTATTAATGCTTTTATTTTTTCTAGTATTAGTAGGTATAGTCTGGGCTTGGTCACTATATTTTGGCCAAGATTCTAGCTATGGAGCCGTGATATTTGCTGTCATCCTAGCCACTACTATGAATCTGATCAGTTTCTATGCTGGTGACTCTATCGCCCTCAGCATTGCTGGAGCCAAGCCAATAGAAAAAGAACAAAATCCCTATGTCTTCAGAATGGTAGAAAACTTGAGCATCACTGCTGGCCTACCAACACCAAAAATATATATCATCAATGACTCAAGTATGAACGCTTTTGCTACTGGTCGAGATCCCAAGCACTCCTCTATCGCTCTGACCACTGGCATCATCGAAGGCCTAGAAAACGAAGAGCTAGAAGGCGTCATTGCTCACGAACTATCTCATATCAAAAACTATGATATCCGCCTGATGATGGTGGTGATAGTCTGTGTCGGCGTCATTGCCCTGATGGCTGATTGGCTGACTCGTAGCTTATTTTGGCGTCATCGTGACAACGACAATCGCAACAACAATGGGATTTTTATGCTCATTGGCTTAGTTTTGGCTATATTATCACCACTATTTGCCAAGCTCATACAGCTAGCCATCTCCCGCAAAAGAGAATTTCTAGCTGACGCCTCTGGCGCCCTACTGACTCGCTATCCAGAGGGATTGGCTAGAGCCCTAGAAAAGATATCCAGCCAAAAACAAGCCCTCAAAAAAGCCAATCAAGCTACCGCTCATCTCTATATAGCCAATCCATTTGGTAGAGAAAAAATGGCCAATCTATTTTCCACTCATCCACCAATCGCTCAAAGAATTGCCTCATTAAGATCAATGTAAAAAAATGATTGAACAACCACAAAATATTTTAAATAAATTCACCTATCATTTTAAGCGCGTTTTGATTAACGCACAAAATTTGGCTTTTGCCAAAAAAAATGAAGAAATACAAGCTGAAGATCTGTTGAGCTCACTTTTTAATACCAAAGGTGCCCTAGGCTCTGATATCTTGATCAAACACAATATCAAAATAGACTTTGCTAATCCTGAGCAGGCTAGCGATTTTGATGTAGTGTCCGCTATAGACCCCAATCATCTACCACAACCCTCTGCTATAGCTCAGCGAGTCATAGAGCGAGCTGTCATTGTCGCCTACAAATTCCAGCACAAATACGTCGGCACCGAGCATCTGCTCTATGGCTTTATAGATCTTACTGATGACAATATCGCTCTCATTTTGAAAAAAGCCAATGTCAATGTCAATAATCTAAAACAGCATCTGAATCTGATCTTGAAGAGTAATAATAAATTCAACGAACTGAGCGCTGAAGAAAATAGTGTCAAAGATATCGAAAATATTTTTGAAGAAAATAATGTTGAACCAAATCCTTTGGATATCTATACTGTCAATCTGACTAGCCCAGAAGTCCAAAAAGATATTGACCCAGTCATCGGTCGCCAAAAAGAGCTCGATCGCTTGATAGAGATACTATCTCGTCGTACCAAAAATAATCCAGTGCTATTGGGTGATGCTGGTGTCGGTAAGACAGCCATCATCGAGGGTCTAGCTAAACGTATCATGGAGGGCCAAGTGCCTGATGTCTTGATCAACAAAACTATTCTCAATCTAGATCTATCAGCTCTGATTGCCGGTACTATGTATAGAGGTGAGTTTGAAAATCGCCTCAAGCAAGTAATCAACGAAGTAAAAAATAATCCAAATATCATAATCTTCGTCGATGAGCTACACACTATCATGGGCGCTGGTGCTACTGCTGGCTCTATGGATGCTGCCAATATATTGAAGCCCGCTCTAGCTCGTGGTCATCTACGCTGTATCGGAGCTACTACTTTTGAAGAGTACAAAAAACACATTGAGACTGATAGAGCCCTAGAAAGACGCTTCCAGCCCATCATCATCAACGAATCTAGTGAGAGTGAAACTTTGGCTATACTAGGGGGCTTGAAAAACAACTATGAAAAATTTCACCAAGTCAGCATCTCTGATAGTGCTCTAGAAATGGCTGTCACTTTGAGCAAAAGATTTTTGCCAGACAAAAAATTGCCAGACAAAGCTATCGATCTGATCGATGAAGCAGCTGCTCGCCTCAAAGTCAGGCAGACCAAACGTAGTCTAGCCAAGGACATCCGCAAGCTAGAAGAGCAAGCTCAAAACTGCCAAAACAACAAACGCCAAGCTATCTTGGCAGAAGACTATCTCTCCGCTCTCAACTATCGTGATCAAGAAGATCAGATACTGACCAAACTACTAGAGCTACAAGCCCAAGAAGATAAGCAAAAAAAATCCCGACTAGGAGAAATCACTGGTCAAGATATCATAGAAATAATCTCTGAGATGACTCATGTGCCAGTCGGCGACCTCACTCTGTCTGACCAAAAAAATCTAGTCAATCTAGAACAAAAAATCAGCCAGTATGTTTTTGGCCAAGAGACTGCGTTGCAGACCATTGCTCAAACTATCCGCCAAGCCAAAGCTGGTCTGACTGACAAAAACAAACCTCTAGCTTCATTTATGTTTTTGGGGCCGTCTGGTGTAGGTAAAACAGAAACTGCCAAACAATTGGCCAATTTTGTCTTTGGTGGCCACCACAATTTGCTACGCATAGACATGTCAGAGTTTTCAGAAAGCTTCAATATTTCCAAATTGATTGGCTCTCCTGCTGGCTATGTCGGCTACCGCGAGGGCAACAAGCTCACCGATACAGTCAAAAACAAACCATATACCTTGATATTGTTTGATGAAATAGAAAAAGCACATTCTGATATTTTCAATCTCCTACTACCTATCCTAGAAGAGGGCGAGCTCACTGACGCTACTGGACGCACTGTCAATTTTCGCAACTGTGTGATAGTCATGACTTCCAATGTCGGCTTACCGCAATTCAACCAAGAGGCCGTCATGGGCTTTGATCTGGGTGTAGAAAATACCAAATTCAAAAACATCTCCAACAAAATTTTGTCTAGCCTCCACCGATACTTCCCGCCAGAATTCATCAATCGTCTGAGCAATGTAGTGGTGTTTGACCCCCTAGACAAAAAATCAGCTGGCAAAATAATAAAACGAGAGATAAAACAACTGAATCAAACTCTCAAAAACCAAGGAGTCAATCTGGCTATACCTGCTAGTATAGAAAAAAAACTACTAAGCATGGCTCCAGACTATATCCAGGGTGGTGCTCGAGGTTTGAAAAAAATAATTGACCAAGAGCTGACCAATCCTCTATCCAAAATATTGCTGACCAAAAAGACCAAAAATATAAAAGCTAGTTTAGTAAAAGAAAAAATTATTTTACGATAAAATACCCCCTCTCTTTCTCCCCCTAATTTAGGGGGAGATGTCCGATAGGACAGTGGGGGTAAAAAATTAATCAGTCATTAATCCTAAGAAAAGCGATGACTAAAAATAATTCAACATCTTGGTTGCTAGAGTTAAAAAATTATTTAACTAATTTTTTGGACTATATTTTTCCACAATTCTGTCTGGCTTGCCAAAAAGAAGGTAGTATTTTTTGCTCTGATTGCCTACAGGATCTACAACTCTTACCCATAGATAAAAATCCTTGGCCTGATGATAATTTTGTTTTTGATGAATGTCATATTTGTCTGGATTATCACAATCCAGTTGTCAAAAAATTAATCAAAAAATATAAATATGGATATTTTGATCACTTGGCTGGACCAATAGCTACAATCTATATCAAAAAATTACAGCAACTAAAAATAAAAAATGATACTATAATCTGTAATATACCTCTACACAAAAACAAAAAGAAAAAAAGAGGTTTTGACCAGACAGCTTTGATTGCCAAAAATATTTCACATCAAACACAAACCCCCTACCTTGATCTACTCAAACGTCGACGCTCGACCAAAACCCAAGCTCAGCTAAACAAAGAGCAACGCCAAAAAAATATGCAAAATGCCTTTATGATCAATGATCATATCGACTACCAGTCGCTCAAGCAAAAAACTATTATCCTCATAGATGATATAGCGACCACCGGAACCACTCTCAATGAAGCAAGTAAAATACTAAAAAATGCTGGTTTTGAATATATAATTTGTTTAGCTTTAGCTAAAAATTAACAAAATAGCCTAATATTAGCCCAGTTTAGAAATTCACCATAGTTAGCTAAAAGTTTTAAATTATTAATAAAAAATATCAATTTTACAGTAAATTAAGGTGAAAAATTAACAAAATTTCTAACTGGGTTAGCTAGAAAAGTGGCTTGCCAAAATCAGTATAATATATTACTATATAAGCTGATTTATTACATGGAGAGGTGCCTGAGTGGTTGAAAGGGGCATCCTGCTAAGATGTTATCCGGGTTAAACTGGATCGAGGGTTCGAATCCCTCCCTCTCCGCCAAGACAAATGTTTACCTGTTGGCAGGCATATTGGATAACCAGATAATTTCAATACTATCAATTTTGATAGTATTTATTTGACAATATTATGTTACTATGGTAACATACTCTCAGATAATAAAAAATATGAATATAG
>CAYRIU010000037.1:0-8256 GCA_964424615.1 uncultured Gammaproteobacteria bacterium
AAACAAAAATGAAGCAATGCGCTTATTACCATCGACAAAAGGATGGTCTTTGATGATAAAGTATAAAAGATGAGCCGCTTGTTGCTCGACGCTAGGATAAAGCTTTTTACCGCCAAAAGATTGCTCCAGACTCATGATGATCTGCTCTAAGCCATGTTCACGCTCTTGACCAAAAATAGCAGTGGCTTGTTTTTTGGAGAGTAGATCTTTTTTAAGACCAGCGATAGCCTCAATGACTACATCGTAGCTTAATTTGGCTTTAACACTTTTGGTCTTACTGGGTAAAGCTAATTTAGCTTCATCATATTTTTGTAATAATACCCAAGTATTAGCATAATCCGTAATGACTTGCAGTAGACCACTGGTTTCAGAACCAGATAACTCCCTATTTAAAATAGTTTTTTTGACTAGGCCTACAGTCTCTTCTAATTCATGAAGTTGTTTGACTTCTAGCTGCGGTAAGCGTTGTTTATTGACTGTATAGCCTTTGATAATATGATCACGTAAAACTTTAGTTGCCCAGATACGGAATTGAGTGGCGCGACTAGAATTGACGCGATAACCGACGGAAAGTATTAGATCTAAGTTATAAAATTCTATGTTCCTAGAAACTAAATGTCCGCCCTCCTCCTGAACTGTTGCAATTTTTGCAACAGTTGAATTTGGCAATAGCTCCTTTACTTTATAAATATTCTTAATGTGACGTGAAATACCAGATTTATCAGTACCAAAAAGCTCAGAAATTTGGTTTAAGCTTAACCAAATAGTTTCTTTTTTCAATTGTGCCTCTACTGCAATAGATTTATCTTGATTGCGATAAATCACAATCTCCCCTGTTTTTTGAGTTTTTTCTTTTTTTGCTTTCATAATTTTAGGCAAAATAAATAATTAATTTGCCTGTTTTTAACACCTTTATTATCCTATTTTAAACCCCAAAAGTCAAACCAAGGTAAATATTGATATCTTTTATAACTATTGACAAAATATATAAAATATGATATAGTATTAAATCCTTGAGAATAGCATAGTGATCAGCAGATCACAGTCTCAGGGAGGCATTGTACACTAACAAAGAGGTACGGCATGTTCGTAGGAAGTACCGAAAACCAGACTCTGTTCAACGGGACCCAGACCACCCCCCAGGAGCGCAGGCTCCTGGCCGACGCCGGGTTCGTACACGTCACTGGCCTGCGCTACTGGCACCCGGATGGCGCCAGTCACGAAGACCACTTCATCGGGAAGAACCTCCGCTCCGAGGAACTCGGCAAGTACGACCACAACAACTCGATGAACGTCATCGTCACTACCGGCGGCGAGGTCTGGATCAAGGCCGGCGCCTGCCCGGAAGACCGTTCCGAGGTCATCGTCACGATGGCTCCCAATGGCTGCGGGGCCTTCGTGCCTCTGTCGAACGGCGAGCAGATCTCGCACTACGATCTGCTCATGCGGACCAACAACCCGAACTACAACATCTTCATCCCGGCCAAGAGCTAGGACGACGCAAACTTGCCCCAACAATGGGCAAGTCGAGGCGGCAGACCAAAAGTCTGTCGCCTCTTTCTTTTTGATAAAAAACACCAGCGAGATTCCGGCTCGGAGGCCGGAATGACGGAAATAAAAAAAATAATGTGCAAAAAATGCAACAACTGACTAAATTTTATATATATATTGACAATAATTATAAAGTATGCTATAATAAAAATATGGGGCTCAAAAACCCATGTACAAAAGGGCACCTGCTTAGCAGGTAAAAAACTAGGGGGCGAAATATGAACATTCGCAGAAATCAACTTCCGCTGGAGATTCTCTACACCGACAAGGGCAAGGCAGTGCCTCTCGTCGACATGCTCCATGACGACGAAGGTTTCATGGGACGTCCCGATTGGGGGATCACACCCAAGATCGCCGAACCGAAGCCCGAGACGACCGCGGAGATCGCTGCCAGGCTGCAGATCAGCCTGAAAGAGGTTCGCCGTCGCCGTAGGGCCGGCACCCTCTAGGACACCTCCTCTACACGTAGAGGAATCACATCGAGAGGGGTCAGAGACGCAAGTCCGAGACCCCTCTTTTTTATAAAAAATTTTAAAACATATAAAAACCGCTCGTCGGCTGGACCAACGAGCGGTGAAGAAAACCTGAACAATGTCGAGCGCCTACCATTAGGGCATCAGATGCCAATCAATATCCGCCACCACGGCTGTAGAACGGCGATCTCCGCACACCATGGCAAAGACCGGAAAAAGTCCAGGCAGATACTGAGGCTTGGCACTCAGCAGACGCGTGATGATGACCACGAAAATATCCGAAGTCGGGTCATAGGTAGAGTCGGGAGCCAAGGGACGCTTGGCTGCTGCGTAGAATTTTTCCGCGATCTCATGCCAGCGATCTATCTGGCAAGTGGGGCTAGCTAGCTCCGCTAGCAAACTCTTGATCTCCTGTTGTTGCACGACTGCACTCCTCTGCGGTCTAGTATTGTTCAAGCAAAATGAAAAGGGCTTATTTAATTTAGCCCTAGAAAAAAATATTTGTCAATAATATACCACTATACCCAAAATACTCAGGGCTACACTAGTTTTTGAGTAAGCTAGAGTATTTGGCTTTAAGTTTTTGTAATTTGGGATTGATAGTGATCTGGCAATAGGCTTGAGTAGGATTCCTGAAAAAATAGTCATGATGATATTCTTCAGCTTCATAAAACACTGAAAAGGGCTTGAGCTCTGTGACTATTGGTAAAGAAAAATCTTTGGCAATTTTTGTGATAAAATATTGCGCTGTATGTTGTTGCTCTGCGTCAGTATATAAAATAATCGAGCGATACTGTGAGCCAATGTCATTGCCCTGACGATTGACGGTAGTCGGATCATGAGTCACGAAAAATATTTCTAATAATTTTTCAAAAGAGATGATGTTCTGATCATACTCTATCCTCAGCATCTCAGCATGGCCAGTCTGACCAGAGCAAACCTGCTCATAGCTAGGATGAGCCATCTGACCAGCAGCATAGCCTGGACAAGTAGAGATGACGCCTTGGATATTTTTAAAAATAGCTTCTGTACACCAAAAACAGCCTCCGCCAAAATACGCAAATTTTATTGTCTGGTTTTCCATGTTTTTATTATGACTCTTTTTCTGTGATAGGTCAAAAAAATAATCCCTTAAGTGGGATTATTTTTTAATAAACAAATTTATATTTATTGTGGTTGCCAATCTGTTGCCTGCATCAGGCCAAATTTGTTGCCCTCTGTATCCAAGCCAGCCGCAAACCAACCAACTCCTTTGAGCTCTTGCTTATCACGAGTAATTTGACCACCATTGGCTTTGACATCAGCTATAGCCTTGTCAATATCTTCGACCAGAATAGTACAGTCAAAAGTATATATTTTGTTGTCTGGAGTACGCTGATAAAGACCACCAGAAATACCTGGCTCTGATTTGTCACCAGTATCCAAACCCCAATAATCCATATTACCACCCTGCTCTTTGGTCATGATTTGCTCTATCTTCCAAGCAAAAGTTTTTTCATAAAACTCTTTGGCCCTGTTTACATCGTCGGCCTGCACCTCAAAATGTATAACTCTATTTGGCATATATATAATTTTTTAATGATTAAATTATTAATTAATATTATTAGCAATGATTTTGTTGCGCTCGGCCATACTACGAGCATGCAAGATAGCAATGATTTTATCACCTTTTTTGAGGACAGCTGTACGCTGAGCTTCTACTAGATAGCCACTTTTAGCAGCCTCTGGTCCAAAAGCCATGAGACTAGTATTGCGATTGACTGCCTCACAAGTAGTACTGACTCCATCACTGCCAATCATATGGAGAGTGTATTGACCCTTGGCTGTAGCCTCGACTATCTCTGCTTTATCAAAAGCAGCTTTGGCTATCATGGCCATCTCTCGAACAGTAGAGACATTACCCTCATCAAGTCCTGCGATATCATAAAACTTAGTTTTGGTCAGCCCTAGATCTTTGGCCTTGGCATTCATCTCGGCTACAAAGTCAGCTCTAGACAAGCCAGTGGAGTCAGCGAGTGCCACTGCTGATTGATTCGACGAAGCTAGCAACATCGCTACCCATAGGTCATAAAAACTGACCGTCTGCCCAGCTTTGATAGCTACCTCGGAAGTAGCGTCATTGCCTACATAAATCTTCGGATAATATATCTGTCCTTCAGTGATGGTTATTTTTTTGTTCCAATCTGGTTTATGATCTAGTAGTACTAGAGCGGTCATCAACTTGGACAGTGAAGCAATAGGTAAAATCTCATCAGCATAGGAGCCAGTCTGATAGACACCATCATCGAGGACTGCATAAGCTACATTATCAAAAGTATAGCTAGAAGCAATCTGCTTTTTGGTGACTGGTATCTTGGTGAGATCTTTATTTTTGAGCTTGGTCCCCTGCTTGGTAAAAAAATCATAAGCTGCCTGACCATCTTTGAAGCTAGTCCTGACGCCAGTCACTGGATCGACATACCATATCTCACCTTTTGACTCTACAGCCAACAAAAACTGTCCTTTGAATCGATTGGTCAGCTTGGCATTGTAGGCTCCCTTGGCTGTGGTTTTGATCTTGGCTAGATCCTTGTTGCTGATACCAGTGGCTTTTTGACGGAAAAACTCCATAATATCAGCAGAGTTTTTCAAGACATAGCGAGTCTTTTCTACTGGATCGACATACCACAAGCGATCATAGCTCTCACTCTGTATGATAAATTTACCAGCATAGCTGGAGGTTAGACTAGTAGCCGCCCATACAGACTGCGGTAAAATTATATTTAATACAAAAATTAAAAATATTATTTTTTTCATAAATTCATCATAGCATAATTTTGCAATTTAAGAAAAAACTGGCCAGCTCAACAACTTGAACTTGACCAGTGTAATATAATTTTACATAAAAACTCAATCCCACATCATCTCTCTTATAAGTATAATTTTCTATACTAGTGCAAAGAAGTATGCTTGAGGCGGGGCTAATCAAAATTAGCCCCGCCTCGCTTGTAGGTGCTAGTAGTCGGTGTCCATGTTGCCGTAGCGATCGATCCTGGTGACGATGTGCACCGGCACCGGATCAAAGCCCTTGTCCAAGTGACTCACGATGTCAACATGGTCACGGTTGTGCTGGATCTGGGTCAGAGTCTGGGAATTGTTATCCCAGATATTCATGGTCTGACCAGGATTGATGGGGATAATGGGGTCAAACATCGCCCTACCTCCGACTTATGGCAAGATCAATGTTATCAAAGTGAATTCTTCGATAACAGATCCCGCCAACGCAGACTTCTATCAGCCAAATGTCTTGCGACATTTTTTTGGCAATACAAAATCAGGGTCCGAATGCGCTCATCATCCACACCAGCTTGGAGTGAATATTTTGCCCCACTAGTGCAGGACGCTGTAGTTCAACAAAAATAAGCAAACTTGCGGCTTGCTTATTCTATTTCTATAGATTGAAATCTCGGTAACCTGCTTGGAATTCTCTTGGTCAATAACTAACCATGCCCGAAATGTTGTGTACATTTTGTCAAGAGTCGGGATCTCCAAGTATTTATTAAGCCGCTAACACCTCACTTCCTAGTTGTAAAGGACGCAAGGACTAATGGCTTAAATTTGTTTTAATAATAGCATAAATACAAAAATTGTCAATTTGAAAAAATAAAAAAACAGATAAAATATTTTATCTGTTTTGTAGAAAAAAATTAATTATTTTTATTGATAAATGATATATTCAATATCAGCTACTAAATCTTTAACTGACTCATAGGCTATATCACCACGAATACCGTAAGTTTTGATACGCAAAAATTCACCCCAAACTCTAGATATAGCAAAATCAGATTTAAACCAATTATCTTTGGTAATCAGAGACGAATCATCTGTATATTTAGCGGCAAAGGTTTTTTGTAACAGTTCAGTATTTGGTAAATATTTTTTGAGAGTTAAATATCCTCTGCCAGCCGCATGGCATTTAAAAATAAATAACAATTTTTTACAGCTAGCTAAATCAGAATTAGCTAAGGTAAAGGTAACATTTTCCATAGTATTGGTAGATTCTCTTTCTATAAAAAAATCTACTTGTGGAAATTTATCAATGTCAAGATGCGATAACAATAAATCTGCCTCTGTAGTATCAGTCAGACCTTTAGCCAGCAAAGCTTTGGTCACTCCACCAGTAATAAAAATCTTCTCAGCTACATGATCTACCAAAAGTTGATCAATTATAGCTGCTAACTGCGGAATCTCATGAGTAGAAGAAAATATAAAAATACCATCAACTTTGTGAATAATATCATCACTCCTAAAGCACAAATCTGTCAATAATTTTATAGCTTGATCATTGAGCTTTGGTACTTGTGGATTTTTATCAATTTCCATAAACTTACCTAAACTATTTTCTAACTTTTACATACTTAGCGACTTCACAAATTTCCATAAAATTGGCACCAGAACCATCTCTGATATCGCGAGCCAAAAATACTACTTTGTCAGTCAATTCTAATTTATTTTTTTTCACTAGATATCTAAATAAATCTGTAATAAATTTTTTATGATTTTCCTCTTTTTTGACAAAGTGGGCATTGATGCCATAGGTCAAAGCTAGTTGTCTAGCAATAGTCTTGTCAAAACATTTGACATAGACTGGTGTCCTACCACGATATGAAGCCATGACTTGAGCACTATGACCACTAGTAGAAGTCATGATGATTTCCTTGATATCTAGCTCCTTGGTCGCCTGCACAGCTGAAGAGATGAGATAGTGAGCAATTTTGTTTTCGGTATCTATCTGTGGCAGATTACTAAAATGATGTTTTTCATTGCTAGCCTCTACTCGGCGCACAATACGAGCCATGATTTCTACAGCTTCTTGGGGATAGTTGCCAGAGGCACTCTCCTCAGAAAGCATGACAGCGTCAGCACCATCAATCACAGCATTGGCTACATCAGACACCTCTGCCCGAGTAGGACGTGGATTGTGTACCATAGACTGGAGCATCTGAGTGGCTACTATCACTGGCTTGTGAGCGATGATACACTTGCGAATCATTTCTTTTTGGATCAAGGGTATCTCTTCAGCGGCTAGCTCTATACCCAAATCTCCACGAGCAATCATGATACCATGAGCCTGCTCCAATATCTCATCAATATGTTCGACACCTTCTAGGTTTTCAATCTTGGCTATGATCTTGATCGGACTCTTTTGTCTATCTAAAATCCTCTGGATAGCCAGTATATCTTCTTTGTTTCTGACAAAAGAGTGGGCAATAAAGTCTACATTGTGTTTGATAGCAAAGTTGATAAACTCTTTGTCTTTTTTGTTGAGAGTGGGTAGCTTGAGATGCACACCAGGTACATTGATACTCTTATTGGACTTGATCACGCCATCATTGATCACTTTGCACAATAGATAATTAGCTGTCTTCTTTTCTACTCTGAGCTCGAGCTTGCCATCGTCTATAAAAATCACAGACTGCACTTGTATATCTTTATGAAAATTGACATAGTTGACATAAATTTTAGCTGCTGTAGAAGCCAGACCAGCATCAGTACCAGATATTTTGAGCTCATCGCCTTTTTGACAGACCAAATCTTCAGCTAGCTGTGTCACTCTGACTTCCGGCCCCTTCGTGTCGATCAAGATAGCAATACGATCTGATACTTGTCTGATATTACTGATCACTGCCAAAGACTCTTTGGTGCCCTGATGAGCAGTATTGAGACGCATGACATCAGCACCAGCTCTATACATAGCTTCTATAAATTCTGGCTGGCACTTGCGATCAGAGATAGTGGCCACAATTTTAGTTTGTTTTTTTCTCATATAATATAAATTTATTGCATTGTGATTGACAAAAATGAAAAAATATGTTATCTATTAAAAATAATTTTGTTCACGCGTAGCACATCAAACGACAGGAGCAAGCACGATCAGTCGTTTCTTCCGCTGGTTTTACGGACTACCCAATGACTTTGTTCGTTTCCCGATTGTCGCACTGATGCTGATCATCGGCTGGACTCTAGAACATCTGTGTGGCAAGGGTATTGCCGCCGCCTATCTACTTTGCCTACTCGCCCTCGACTACCGACATAGCCGGCAATAAGATCAACGAGTAGTCCACTCGACAGATCCAATAACCTCATTGATTTGGTGCCAAGCACGGACAATGAGGTTATTTTATTTGACTAATATCTTAGACAAATGATTCACCAGTCATATCGGCTGGTATGTCCAAATCCATGACACGCA
>CAYRIU010000038.1:0-6019 GCA_964424615.1 uncultured Gammaproteobacteria bacterium
TTTGATCAGCAGACTGCACTGACTGTCATGCGCATACGCCAAGGTACCTTGGGTGACAAATTTAATTTTATCATCAACAATGCCTTGAAGCTTTCTGATCGAGAAATCTTAGAAAATTTTATCAACCAATTTTATTCAAACAACATAGAAAAACCACAAACCATAATACTGCCGACAAAAATAAATAGAGTAAATATAACTTTAGATAAAAAAATAAAAATATTGCTACCACAAAAAGGTCGCAATAAACAATTGTTGGAGCTAGTCTACAAAAACGCCCAAGATCACCTAGAGCGCAATACTGACCAAGCCAAGTGGCAACAACTCAGCGCACTGCAAGCTCTCTTAAAATTGACAACCCTACCACGACGCATAGAGATTTATGACATTTCCAATATCCAAGGCCAACATGCTGTCGGCTCTATGGTTGTTTTTCAAGACGGCAAAATCGCTGCCGATCAATATCGCTGGTTCAAAATCAAGTATGTGACTGGCCCCAACGACTTCTGGATGCTCCAAGAAGTCCTGGTTCGTAGGCTCAAGCATACTGAATGGGCCGAACCAGATCTCATCATACTCGATGGTGGCAAGGGTCAGCTCAGTGTCGTCTCCCAGATATTACCCAAAAACTGGCTCGACAAAACTATTGCCTTAGCCAAAAGAGAAGAAGAAATCTTTGTACCAGGAAAATCCACATCTATCAAAATTCCTCGCTTGGGACCACTATCACTTTTCATACAATATATGCGTAATCAGGCACACAAATTTGCCATCAAAAACTACCGCAATTTACACAGTAAATCTCTACGACAAACAAAGTAACTATTGACTTTTATCGTGCAATATGATAGTATGCATAAAGTTAATTTAATCCTCAACATGAACAATATCTTGAACATCGTGCAAATCGTTATCTCTATTTTATTGATAGTAGCGATTTTGTTACAGCAAAAAGGATCTGGCTTGGGCTCTACCTTTGGTAGCGACAGTGCTATATACCGCACCAAAAGAGGCGCTGAAAAATTTATATTTCGCTTGACTATTGTCTTGAGCTTCTTATTTTTGGCCTCTGCCTTGGCTAGCTTATTTATAAGCTAAAATCGGTTTAATATTAAAGACTAAAAATATAAAACCCTCGTGGCAGCTAATAAAAAACTCCTTAATTTTGGCTAAACAAAAAACCCAAAGTTTTTTCTTGGCCTCTTTTCGCTTCATCAGAAAAATCAAAAGATTTTTTTTCCCCAAAGAGCAACCCGACGATGATCAACAATTGATCTTGAAATTAAATAAAAAAAAGATTCCAAGCTGGCACCAGTATAGACAATTACCAAAATTTCTTACCCGCTTAGAAAAAATCCAATTATTACTCGCTATTATTATATTGGTAGGTGCCATCGGCACACTGGGTTGGCGATTTTATCTCAAGCAGTCTGTAGAAAATCCTAGTTTTGGTGGTAGCTATACAGAGGGTATGATCGGTGCGCCTTTTTATGTGAACCCACTGCTTGCTATCAGTGACTCTGATCGTGATCTGACTCGCTTGATATATGCTGGCCTCATGAAAACTGATGGCAATGGCGCTCTACAAACAGACCTTGCTAGTGGCTATACTATCGATGCCAGCCAAAGACAATATACTTTTGAGCTATTACCAAATTTGCAGTGGCATGACGGTGAAGCTATGACAGCTGCTGATGTGGTATTTACTATAGAGAGTATCAAAAAAGCCGATTATAAAAGTCCTTATCGCTCAAACTTTTCTGGAGTCAATGTCCAAGCGCTCAATGAAAATACTATCCAATTCAATTTAGAAAAACCAAACCCTCTGTTTTTATCCTATCTGACTATTGGAATATTACCAGAACATCTCTGGTACAGTATACCAGCTATTGGGGCACCGCTGACCGAGCTCAACATCAAGCCAATCGGCAGTGGACCTTACAAATTCAAATCTCTAACCAAAGACCAAAGTGGTAATATAAAAACTTATACTCTGGAAAGTTTTTCTGACTATCACGCTAATAAACCTTTTATCAAGGATTTGACTTTCAAATTTTATCCAGACTTTACCACTGCTGTCCAAGCTTTGCAAAATAAAAATATCGAAGGATTGTCATATCTACCGAATGAATTCAAAAATACCGTCAAAAATAATAATGTAGTATTAAAAGAATTGCATAATCCTCGCTATACTGCTGTCTTCTTCAATCCAGCTAATAACTCATTATTGAGTGAGGTCAATTTTCGCTGGGCACTAGACCTCGGTGTCGACAAAGAAAGGATAGTCAGAGAAGCAGCAGAAAATAATGGCCAAATCATATCATCTCCAGTTTTGCCAGGAGATATGGGCTATGACCCTAGTATCAAAACAGAATATTTCAACCAAGAAAAAGCCAACGAGCTACTGGACAAACTCGGCTACAAAAAAGAAGCAGATGGAACCTGGCGTATCATCAGCAAAAATAAAAGTACTTCTACAGCTGAGCTAAAAATAACCACCATAGATCAGCCAGAGATGACCAAGATTGCTTCTATAGTCAAAGAAAACTGGGAAGCCATCGGTCTAAAGGTCCAGCTCGAAATCATACCCCGTGAACGCATGCTCAAAGAAATAATCGAGCCACGTAATTATCAAGTTTTAATTTTCAGCGAACAATTAAACATAAATTCTGGACCATATTTATTTTGGCACTCATCACAAATCAAAAGTCCTGGTCTCAATTTATCCAACCTCAGCAACAAAGACATAGATAAATACTTGGACCAAATACGCAACGCCGAAACTATGGAGGCAAAAATTGAACCTCTCAAAAACTTTCAAAAAAAATTAACTGAATTAAACTTTGCTATATTTTTATATAGCCCAACCTATACTTATCCGGTAGCCAGCAAGCTCAAAGGATTGGACCAAGTCCAATTTATCAACTTGCCAGCTGACCGCTTGAGTACTATAAACACTTGGTACATCAAAACCAAGCGTTCTCTAAAGTAAAATAATAAACAACTAAAAAAAACTAAATTATGAATGTAATTTCTGATTCGACTGATAGAATGCTCAAAGCAAACTCTTCCGTCACCACTGGATCTCCATCCAAAAAACATCCTCGTCGAGGACCAAAGCATACTGCTCGTCCACACAAGGGTAAACAACAAAAAAACTTTAGCCAAGGTTTGACTGCTCAGCCACAAAAAAATGACAGTCGCAAAACCCACGCTAAGCATACCAAGACTGCCCCAGCACCCAAGGGCAAGCTACGTATCATACCACTAGGCGGCTGCGAAGAAGTCGGTCGCAATATGACTGTTTTTGAATATGAAAACGATATAGTCATAGTTGATATGGGCTTACAATGGCCAGAAGAAGATATGCATGGCATTGACTATATCATACCCAATGTCGCCTATCTCAAAGGTAAAGAAAAAAATATTCGTGGCGTCATCATCACCCATGGTCACTATGACCATATCGGCGCTGTACCGCACCTAGCACCGATGCTAGGCAACCCAGTCATTTATGGCACGCCATTGACTCTGGGTATCATCGCCAAAAGACAAGAAGACTACAAAACTAGTCCTTTGAGATTAAAATCAATCCAAAAGGATAGTGTCCTACAACTTGGTAAATTTCGCGCTACTTTCTTTGGAGTGTCACACAATATCCCAGGATCACTGGGTGTCATACTAGACACACCAGTAGGTAAAGTAGTACATACTGGTGACTTCAAACTAGACCCCAATACCTCTGGTGATGCCCCAGCCGAAATAGCTAAAATAAAAAGCTTGGGCAAACAAAATATTCTAGCTTTGATGGCTGACAGTACCAACGCTACTGAGCCAGGACACCAATTAGCTGAACATGATATCCAGGGCAACATCGATGAAATCTTGAGCCAAGCACCAGCTCGTGTCATAGTAGGCACTTTCTCCTCACTCCTAGGACGCATCCAACAAATAATCTGGGCTGCAGAAAAACTTGGTAAAAAAGTAATCATCGAAGGTTTCAGTATGAAGCGTAATGTAGAGCTAGCTCAACAACTAGGCTACATGACTGTCAAAAAAGGAACCATCATCGAAACCAAAGACATGCGTCACTACCCAGATAATAAAATTATTATCATGTGCACAGGTGCTCAAGGAGAAGACAACGCAGTCTTGATGCGTATTGCCAACAAAGAACACCGCTCTCTCAAAATAGAAAAAGGAGATACTGTAGTGTTTTCATCTTCTGTCGTACCAGGTAATGAACGAGCTGTCCAAAGACTCAAAGATGAGCTATATCGCCTAGGAGCTGATGTCATCCATTACAAAATGATGGATGTCCACGCTGGTGGTCATGCCAAACAAGAAGATCTCTTGGACTTGATCAATATGGTCAAGCCACAATATCATATTCCTATCTACGGCAATTACTCTTTCTTGCGCATCCATGCCAAGGTAGCTATGCGTGCTGGCATGAAGCCCGATCATATCTTTATACCTGACAATGGCCAAGTGATAGAATTTGGTCTTGATCGCAAAGGACAACTAACCAAAGAAAAAGTGCCTAGCGACTATGTCTTTGTAGATGGTCTAGGAGTGGGTGATGTATCAAACATCGTCTTGCGCGACAGACAAATGATGGCTGAAGATGGCATGATAGTAGTCATCACTACTATCTCTGGCAAAAATGGCAAATTGGTACATTCACCAGATATTATTTCTAGAGGATTTATCTACATGAGAGAACAAAAAGAATTGGTAGAAACTATCCGCACTAAAGTAAAAAATATTGTGAATGACCACAACAAAACCCACTCTCAAATCAACGACACCTATATCAAAGAAGCTCTACGCAATGACCTTGGCCAATATATTTTCACCAAGACTCAGCGTCGTCCAATGATATTGCCAGTTGTTATAGAAGTATAAAAAACAAAACTAGCCCCTGAACAGGGGCTAGTTTTTTTATATAAGCAATTAAGCTGTCATCCCAGAGCTGGGAGTGCTTTTGTTGCCACAAACTTTGCAACTACTCTTGTGAGTAAACACTTCCCACAGAGCTGACAAGCCAACCAAAATATAGATAATACGAGAAACTGTCGCTGCTTGACCGCCAAACAAAGCACCGACATCCCACTTGAATAAGCCCACCAATAACCAATTTAAACCGCCAACTACTAGCAGTAAAAAGGTTAACATGTGTAATCCTTTCATAATTTTTATGTTAAAGATTAATTAGCCTAATATTATTATAGCACAAATATTGATCAAATTGACCAGCCAGCCCATTTTAGCTACAATATCTATATATTATAAATTTATGAATAAATTAATCTCTGGGATTAAACCAACTGGACACATGCATTTAGGCAATTATCTGGGTGCAGTAAAAAATTGGGTGGAATTACAAAATCAATATGACTGCTCTTTTTTCATTGCTGATTTACATGCTATTACTATTGAGATAAAGCCGAACGATCTCAAAAAACAAACTTTTGACCTAGTTGTTGATTTGCTAGCCTTGGGTATCAATCCCAAAAAATCTATTTTATTTAAACAATCTGATGTAATAGGACATACAGAATTAGCCTGGATTTTTAATTGTCTGCTACCAGTGAGCGAACTAGAGCGCATGACTCAATTCAAAGATGAAAATATAAATAAAAAAAATAATGTAAACGCTGGTCTACTCACCTACCCTAGTCTCATGGCTGCTGATATATTATTATACTTAGCTGAATATATACCAGTTGGCGAAGATCAGGTCCAACACCTAGAATTGACCCGCATCATTGCCAGAAAATTTAATAATCGCTATGGCAAATTTTTCCCAGAAGTAAAACCAGTTTTATCCCCCGCCAAACGCCTAATGTCGCTAAATGACCCAGGTAAAAAAATGAGTAAATCACTGGGTGAATCTAGCTATATCGCTATCCGTGACGATGCTGAGACTATCAGCAAAAAAATCAAAAAAGCAGTCACTGATGAGCAGGGTGTCAAAAATTTATTAGAACTTTACTCTTATTTTGGTGACCAGAAA
>CAYRIU010000039.1:0-42108 GCA_964424615.1 uncultured Gammaproteobacteria bacterium
GGTGAAAAAGATGGAGCTGGTGTTTTGTTGGCTGGCAGTCAAGCTGATGAAGCTAGGCCAGGCTTGGATATTGTCCTGACTATTGATCACACTATCCAATACAAGGCCTGCCAAGCTTTGCAAAAGGCTGTAGCACAACACTTGGCTGATAGTGGTACAGTCATTGTCATGGAGTCAGAAACAGGTGCCATCAGAGCGATGTGTGATTATCCTAGCTTTGATCCCAATGATTATGGTCAAGTAGATAGCACCGATGTTTATAACAATTTAGCTGTTTTTCAAAATTATGAGCCAGGCTCAGTGATGAAAGCTATCAGCATGGCTATTGCTATCAATGAAAAAAAAGTGACCCCAGAAACTAGCTATGAGGATACAGGTGAAGTCAAGTTTGCTTTTAATCAAGTGATTCGCAATGCTGGTGACAAAAAATATGGCTGGTCTGATATGAAAAAAGTTTTAGCATATTCAATCAATACTGGCGTAGTGTTTGCTACCCAAGATATTCCCAATAAGATTTTTCATGATTATATGGAAAATTTTGGCTTTGGTAAGTCTACAGATATTTTATTGAGTCAGGAGTCAAAAGGGGATATCAGTTCTTTGGAAAAAAAGGGAGATATATATAAAGCGACAGCTTCATATGGACAAGGTATCACCGTCACACCGCTACAGATGATCAATGCTTTTAATGTTTTGGCTAATCGTGGTAATTTGATGCAGCCGTATATTATCAAAGAATTGCGCTACAATGATCAGGTGGTAGAAACCTACCAACCCAAGATCATGAGGCAAAATGTTGTGAGTCCTACCACTGCTTCTCAGCTGACTGCTATGCTGGTCAATGTGGTGGATAGTGAGCATGCAGTCAAAGCTAGAGTGCCTGGCTACTATATTGCAGGTAAATCTGGTACAGCTCAAGTAGCCAACATAGGTACCAAAAAATATGATTCTGATGTGACTATACATAGTTTTATTGGTTTTGCTCCAGCTAGCAAGCCAAAATTTACACTGATGGTCAAGCTTGACAATCCTAAGACGGCACAATACTCTGAAGGTACAGCTATTCCATTATTTGGCGAGATTGCTCAATTTTTAATACAATATTATAAAATACCACCAGAAAGATAGTATGAATAAAAGAAAATATAGCAAATTGATTTCTTTACTTTTAAAACCACTAGTCAAGGCCGTATTGCATAAATATCAGCCACGTATTATTGGTATTACTGGCAGTGTGGGTAAGACTTCAGCCAAAGAAGCTATTTTTTCTGTTTTGAAAAATAAATATAGAGTAGGAAGAAATGCCAAAAATTTTAATAATGAACTAGGTTTACCACTGACTATTTTGGGCATAGAAAAGAGTGGAGGTAAAAATATTTTTGTGTGGCTAGGAGTGATTCTCAAAGCTTGGCAATTAATTTTATTTACCAATAAAAAATATCCACAAGTTTTAGTTTTGGAAATGGGAGCAGATAGACCAGGCGATATAAAATATTTGACTAGTATGGCCAAGCCTGATATTGCAGTGATCACTACCATTGGTCAAAGTCATATAGAATACTTTGGTTCTATCGAAAATATTGCTAAAGAAAAAATTAGTATTACTGATAATTTGAGAAAGGAAGATTTTGCCATTATAAATGGCGATGATCCTTATCTGCAGAATTTGAGTAAAAATAAAAAAATATCAGTACGCACTTTTGGTCAAAGCGATGCTTGTGATATTAAAATTTCTAAAATACATTTGACTTTTCGTCAGGATACATTTGGTACAAATTTTAAATTAAAATATCAGGGTAGGGAAGTGCCGGTATTTTTACCAAATATTTTGGGTAGCCAACATGCGATGGCAGCCGCTGCAGCTTGTGCTGTGGCTTTGGTCATGGGTTTCAATATAGTGGAGGCAACTACCAATATACAGGATTATCAGCCAGCTTTGGGGCGTACCAAGCTTTTGCCGGGAGTCAAAAATACTTGGCTGATTGATGATAGCTACAATTCTTCACCGCAGTCTTCCAAAGTAGCCTTGAATATTTTGAGTGAACTTCCTAGTGAGGGTAGAAAAATAGCAGTCTTGGGTGATATGTTGGAATTGGGCGCACAAAGTGAAGTGGAGCACAATTTGGTGGGTAAATTGCTTGTAGATTTGAAGATTGATTATTTAGTTGTTGTGGGTGAAAGATCTAGAGATATAGCAAGAGGTGCTATACGAGCTGGTATGAGTGAGGATAAAATTTTTCATTTTCCAAAAGCTTTTGAAGCAGGGACTTTTTTACAGGAAAGACTCAAAGAACATGATATTGTGCTAATCAAAGGTTCTCGTGGTATTAAGATGGAACAAATTGTTTATGAGTTGATGGCTAGACCTTGGGAAGCCAATGAATATTTAGTTGGATCAGTAAAGAAATAAGTAGTATTTAGTTTATTATTTTTGCTTAGTTGTTTTTGGTATATAAAATAAATAATTGTATCAGTTGCTTATTATTTTTTTGGATTGACAGTATTTATTTTATTTGTTTTAATATCCAGTGTTTTGGCCCCATCGTCTAACGGTTAGGACATCAGGTTCTCAACCTGGTAATCAGGGTTCGATTCCCTGTGGGGTCACCATGGTCGCATAGCTTCCGCCGTCGCTCCTTTGGAGCTTTGGCGGACAGGCAGTTGGTTTTTAAGGGCACATAGCTCAGTTGGTTAGAGCACTACATTCACATTGTAGGGGTCGGAGGTTCGAGTCCTCCTGTGCCCACCATTTTTTATTAAGCATTCACACGTGCCCCGCTATGTGGGGTTGCGAAGGCCCCTGGTTTCCCGCCACGGGCGGGACCCCGCCAAAGGCGGTGGCGAGTCAAATAATCAGGTGCGACCACCATTAGATACCGCTTTGAGCGGTTTTTTTGTATAAAAAAACTACCCAAAACAAGTTTGGGTAGCATGGTTGTGGCCGGCGGTTCGCACTGAGTGCGAACCGCCGGACCAAGGTGGAGGACTAGGCCCTGCGAGCAGCGCGCCGCAGTGCCTTGGCAAGGCACTTGGCTTCCCCGTTCAGCTGGTCATTGGGCCGCCCTTGGCGTTCGCCATTCTTGCTCATGTTGAACTTCTGGGCTGCGCTCAGCTGCCTGCGGAGGCTGGTTAGGCACTCCCTCAGGTATTCGGGGTCGTTGGCCACGATGGCCGTGGCTGAGCGTCCGGACTCGTTCCGGAAGACGTGGACCAGGCGCCACACGATCTGTCCCTCCTCCTTGGGAGAAGGCACACCACCGCGATCACCACGGACGAGCAGCCCGGCCCTGCCTTGGATAGCATGCCCGACGTAGGCGATCATCTGGTTGCCGGTATTTTCCCAGCTTTTCTGGGAAAAACCGATCAGCTGGATGATGCCCTGATCTTGGGTGCGCTCGGCCTGGTAGGCGACTTGGACGTCCAGCTGATCGGCCCGGTCTTCGTCCTGGAGATACTCCAGTTGCTCGACCAGGCCACTGATCACTTCCCGGATCTTGTCTTCCCGGAAGTTCAGCCTGGCACGAGCGTATTCCAGGTAGACCTCGACAGCCAGCAACTTGACACCATTGCTGTGGTCATCGACAACGTGCGGGCCAATCTCAACAGCGATCGGCAACGTGTCTGACAGACCAGCGCCGTGCAGCGCCTGGCCATCGATGACGTTGAAGCATCCGAAGACGCGTTTGAACCCGCCGGCTTGCAGATGGAGCAGATGCTCGTTGGGATGATGTTGGCGCGTAGCTTCCGCACGCGAGGTCTCGTTGCTGTGTTGGGCGCTACCTGCATCGGAATCGCAGGCGTCGAACATGATCCTGGTGTCCGTGGTTTCGCGGTCGCTCATTGTAATCCCTCCAATTGTTTTGAAGAACATTGCTTGTCATCCCCTAACACGGCAACCAGTTGTGGTTAGTTAAGGGATTGATTAATATAACATATATTATATATTTTGTCAAGTACATAAAAGATTAGACCCCGCCAAGCATGATGCTTAGCGGGGTCATTGAGTTGTTGACGCTGTGTCGCGTCTAGATAGTCTGCGCCTCAAAGCTTGAGGTCACAGTCGAGTCGGTCAGGGTGACCGTCTCGATTACGAAATGCACATGAATAGGCATGGTGATTTGTAGCATATGACGGATCCTGTATTCACCATTGGTACTCCTGACCCGTAAGAATTGTTTCTGCGGGGAGGGATTTATGAGCGTGAATGTACCTCCGTGTATGGACACTATCCGGTCATCGCTCAGTTTGTATGGAATACTGAGCTCCCTACCGTCGCTTTCTAGCCAGTGAAAGGCATTTTCCGATTCACCAATGCCTTTCATATCAGGTGCGTAGGCGATGGCCAACAGCACCAGGATGCAGAAAATGGAGCCAAAGGCGATTTCTTTGAACAGTTTCATTGATCAGAACCTCCGTGTTGTGGTCATTAACGGTGACAGGTTTGTACGACATTTCATAAATATTATATCATATATATTATATATTGTCAATAGTATAAACAAGCCAATATTGACATAATTGTGATAGTTTGTTAATATTGAACGCGTATTAAAAAAGCAAAGATTTTATGAAAGCAATAATCAGAACTGGCGGAAAACAATATTTGATTGAAGCCGGACAAAAATTAAGTGTCGAAAAGATGAAGGGCGTAGAAGCTGGTAAGGCTGTAGTTTTTGACGAGGTTTTGGCTGTGATTGATGACAAAGAAAATATTACTGTCGGTACACCTTTAGTCAAAGGAGCTAAAGTAGAAGCTACTCTAGTCAAAGAATACAAAGAAAAAAAGATTGATGTCTTCAAATACCACAACAAGACTCGTTATCGCAAAAGATACGGTCATAGACAGACTAAAGACGAAGTCAGTATTGATAAAATAGCTATTAAATAAATTTAAAACTCCGCTAGTAAGCGGAGTTTTTTTATCTTCTATTTTTGAGAGCCGAGGAAAGTGTCACTTCATCGGTATATTCTATATTGGCACCCATAGGTATGCCACGGCCTAGCTGGCTGACGGTGATTTTTTTGTCGGCTAGTATTTTTTTGAGATACATACTAGTAGCTTCACCTTCCATACTTTGATCCAGAGCGAGAATTATTTCTTTGATATTATTTTTTTTGATGCGGTCTAATAATTCTTTGATTTTTAATTTGTCAGGAGTAATGCCTTCTAGCGGACCTAGCAGACCATTGAGTAGATGATAGGTGCCATTGAAAGCATCGGTTTTTTCTATGGCTTCAATATCTTGGTTGTGAGCAATCACACAGATCGTGTCTTGGTCACGCTGGGGATCTTTGCAGATATTACATAGTCCAGAATCAGTGAGGTTAAAACACTGTGGGCAAAAGTGTACCTTGTCGTAAGCATCGTTGAGACTTTTGGCAAACTCTGGTATATCTTCGCGACGGTGTAATAAATCAAAAACTAACCGAGTGGATGTTTTTGGTCCTATGCCCGGTAGTTTGTCAAATTCGTCAATCAGTTTTTGGATAAAGTCTGGGAGATGGCGCATTATTTTAGGCCTGGTATATCAAAACCACCCATGGACTGCATTTTCATAGCCATTTTGCGTTGGACTTTTTTGATAGAATCAGCAAAGGCATTGCTCAATTCTTTTTCCAATTCAGCTTTTTTATCAGGTGCCATGAACTCTGGTTTGATTTCCAAGTTTTTTATTTCTTGGTTACCATCCATAGTGATTTTGACAGCTTTATTTTCTACTTCAACAATTTCTTCGGACAAGGCATTTTTCAAGACGCCAGCCTGTTTTTTCAAATCGTTGAATTGTTTTAGTTTATTAAACATTTTTTTTATTTTCTATTAATAATTAAAATCATTTTTTTAAGGAATATTTTGCCAACCAATAGACATAGGTGGTCCATCGCTAGATATTGGAGCTTGCATATCGGTTTGATTGGAGTGTCCTGGGTGTTCAGATATTTCTGGTCTATCATTGTCGAGATTTTTGAAGGTGACTTTATTTTCATCAAAAAATAGGCGGACTAAGCCAGTTGGACCATTGCGGTGTTTATCGATATGTATTTCAGCAACAAATTTTTCTTCTTCAGGACATTCACCGCGAGTTTTGTCTTTGATACGACGATAAATAAACATGACTATATCAGCATCTTGCTCTATGGATCCAGATTCTCTCAAGTCAGCTAGTTTTGGTATAGCAGGAGAGCGGTTTTCTACAGCACGTGATAACTGTGACAAAGCCAAAACTGGGATATCTAGCTCTCTGGCAATTTGCTTTAAGGCTCTAGATATTTCGGATATTTCTTGGACACGATTTTCTTGGCGACCGCCAGATTCCATCAATTGTAAGTAGTCAATGACCAAAAAGCCTAAATTGTGTTCCATTTTCAGACGACGAGCTTTGGTACGTATTTCCATGATACTGATATTTGGAGAATCATCAATGAAAATTGGAGCCTCTGATAATACACCCATAGCTTTGCCGATGCGTGGAAAATCATCATCTTCTTCTCGGTCAGATAGCTTGCCAGTACGCATGCGCCAGAGGTCTACTTGAGCCTCGGCAGCTAGTAGTTTATCTACTAGTTGTTCTTTGGACATTTCCAAAGAAAAGATACCAACTGGCACTTTAGCACGAATAGCTACATGACGCACTAAATCTAGAGCAAAAGTAGTCTTACCTATAGATGGGCGAGCAGCCAAGATGATGAGATCTGATCTTTGCAAACCGGAGAGTATTTTATCAAGGTTGGCATAGCCAGTAGGCACACCTCTAGTACCTTGGCCACCAGTTTTGTGCAAATCATCTATACGGGTAAAGGCATCATTCAAGACTGTTCTGATTGGTATGAAGTTTTTTTTCAAGGATGATTGCGAAATGGCAAAAAGTTTTTGTTCAGCTTTGTCTAAGAGTTTTTCGACATCTTGGTCTTCGGAAAAGCTAAATTCACTAATTTCTGAAGCAGCCTGTTCTAGTTTGCGGAGAGTAGCTTTTTTGCGAATGATATTAGCGTAGTTCAAAACATGAGAAGCATTGGGCACTGAAGCAGTGAGTTCTGCTAGATATGATTTTCCGCCTACGGCCTCTAGTTGTTTTTTTTCATTGAGGCGGTTGGACATTGATAAGATATCAATGGGCTCGTGTTTTTCAAATAAATCAAGAATAGCTTGATAAATCAAACCATGAGCGTCTTTATAAAAATCATCAGGACGTAAAATATCAGCGACCTTGATGATAGCTTCTTTGTCTATCAATAAGGCGCCTAAAATACTAGCTTCGGCCTCTAGATTTTGTGGTGGAACTTTTGGCATGGGTTCTTTATGTAGGATTAGCTTAACCCATTTTGGAGCTTTTTTCAAGCCAATTTATGTACAATTTATACCCAATATTGCAAATATCTGGTAAAATAATAATAAGTTTGATCTTTGTATTTATTTTGTTGACAATATCGGATAATTAATCTATAATAATTTTCGTATTTTTATATTTTGTATGCGCCTATAGCTCAGCCTGGTAGAGCAGTTGCCTTTTAAGCAAACGGTCGTAGGTTCGAATCCTACTGGGCGCACCAAACTTCGACAAGCTCAGCTTGGAGAAGCTTGCCCTGAGCGAACGTAGTGAGTCGAAGGGCACAAGATAATATACTGTTAATAATCAACCCCATTGGGTTGTTTTTTGTTATATAAATATTATGCCTTGCAAAAATAATCGGGGGGGGGGGTAAAATTTAGGAGTATTAAAAAATTAATTAATAATAGACTATGGAAAATTTTAAACATCAAGAATATCGTGATCAACTAGCCGAAGATTTGCGGGGTATTGATGATCATGCGACACGACGTGAAGCATTGGAAAGTGAAAAAGAAGGTTGGCGTTATAAACTGGCCGAAGAGAAGCATATAACAGATGTGGCTGAGCTTCGCGAGGAAAAACGTCTTGAAGAAAAAAGAAAAGAAATACTTGAAGAGCTTAGCGATAAATCTATCGAGGAATTAATTCAGGCTCATCCTGAGTTATCTGAAAAAATCGAAGCTATTAGATTAGAGGGAGATTGGCAAGATATGTCCTTAGTACGTGATAGGTTAGTTCCAGAACTAGCTTTTCCTGTTTGGTCTAAATCTAAAGATACACATCGAACAATGGGTAGAATTATTGTAAAAATTCCTGAGTCTCGACTTCCGGAAGGAGGATTTGATTTGAAGTTTGGGTCTACCTGCGCCTGTTGTCAAACTGGATATAGAGGTTTAAAGTCACCTTTTCTAACTCAACGTCCAGAATATCCAAAATATGTTGAGCAAGAAGGCGAGAGTGATGATGTCAGAAAAATAAGATTAGATGAACTCAAGAAAAAGTATGACGAAGCATTAAAACAATGGGAGCAAACAGAAGGAGGTCAAAAAAATAGAAAATGGCATGAGCAAAAAAATAAAGAATATGCAGATATGATGAAAAATGCTGTTACGCAAAATGGCATTAAGTATATCGCAATTAGAAATGCTGACTCATGGGAAAAGCTTTATGGATCTATTGAGGGTGTAGAATTTATAGAGATAGATAATGGACATGGTGGTGAATTTAATGGTGTGCGTCAAAAACAAAATGAACTTTTAGCTTCTTCTGGCAAGAAGGGAGAGTATGGTTTTAGCATAGATTTATAAAATAATTAGTGACGTTACAAAATTACAACCCACTAATTGGGTTGTTTTTTGTTTTATATTATGATTGACAAAACTCATAAAATAGTTTATATTATTTGGTCCCTAGCAGTAGATCATTGAACTTTCAAGGAGGATTGGTTTGAGTCAAAAACACAGGCCTGCAGCCATCGATGGCGACAAAGTGTGCAAACACTTGGCGGCCCAATTGGCTCGTATTTTGCCAGTGCTGATGCACTACACTCGCAACAACAGGGGTCTGGAGCTCAGCATTGGTTTCGGTGACCAGCCGTGGCGTTTGATCCTGGTATGGAAATATCGGGGCAAAAAGCCGGGCGAGGCTTGGCAGAAGAAGATCTTCGATCGCATCTTTGGTCTGCTGGAGAACAGTAATCTGTTTATCCACGCCGGCGACTTAAGTGGTAGTGCTTATGTCCTGGAGTTGCGGGTTGACAATTACAACGATTTTTTGCTCAGAGTCGGTCCTGACGACATCGTCGTTCCTCGCTTCAATGACTTGGTCGACTAAGGCTAAGTTGTTGGAGGTACTTGTTGAACGCGTCCCATAGGGGACGCGTTCTTTCTTTTTATCAAAATAAAAAAACTACCAATTTTCATGGTAAGTTTTTTTGTTTATTATATTTTATTAACTACATCATTTCTGGAGCTTTGATGCCCAAGATATTTAAGCCATTAGCAATTATCTTTTTGGTAGCCAAGCAGAGATTGAGACGGAAATTTTTTTGATCTTCACTATCAGCCGAGAGGACAGAGTGTTGCTGGTAAAAATTATTAAATATTTTGGCTAGATCAAATAAATAGTGAGTCAGTACTGCTGGGTTGTATTCGGAAGTACTTTGTTTGATTATATCTGGATAGAGGATGAGATTTTTTATTAATTTTGTTTCCTCATTATTGATATCAAGATTAGTCCAATTAATTTTTTTGATTTTAGTAGCTTTGGATAAAATAGTGCAGATGCGAGCATGAGTGTATTGGACAAATGGGCCAGTATAGCCATCTAGTGTGATAGAATTTTGAGCATCATAGACTATATTTTTCTGGGGGTTGGTGCCCAGCATGCAGAATTTGATAGCGGCCATGGCTACATCTTTAGCTATATCCTCTTGATTATTTTGTTGGAGATTTTTCTTTTCGGCTTTGGACATCATTTCTTTAGTGCGGGTGATGGTTTCTTCTATGATAGCATCAGCATCGGCAGTTTTTCCCTCACGAGACTTTATCTTGCCAGTCGGTGTTGAGACCATACCAAAAGAAAGATGGTAGAGATTTTTAGCCCAATCAAAGCCTAGTTTTTCTAATATCAAAAATAAAACTTTGAAATGGTAATCTTGTTCTGTGGCTACCACATAGATACCTTGATCAAATTTGAATTTATCATAGCGACGTTTGGCTGTACCCATATCTTGGGTCATGTAGACTGAGGTGCCATCACTACGCAACACTAGTTTTTCGTCTAGACCTTCAGCGGTTAAATCTATCCAGACTGAGCCATCTGTTTTTTTATAAAAAACTTTATTTTTTAAGCCAAGTTCTATCAAATCTTTGCCAAGTAGGTAGGTATCACTCTCATAATCGACGTGGTCAAATTTTATACCCAAGTCATCATAGGTTTTTTTGTAACCATCATAAACCCAGGTATTCATAGTCTGCCAAAGTTTTTTGATCTTGGGTTCATTTTTTTCCCACTTGATGAGCATATCACGAGCTTTTTGCATCCAGGTGGATTGGTTTAAAAAGTCATCGTTGATTTTTCTTTTTTCTAAATCATTGACTTTATTAAGATTAATATTATTTTTAGCTAAATATTCTTTTTCTTCTTCTTTGAGGAGTTGTCCAAATTTTACATAATATTTGCCAACCAAGTGGTCGCCTTTTGTACCGCTACTTTTTGGTGTTTCACCATTGCCAAATTCTTGCCAGGCCAGCATGCTTTTGACTATATGGATACCGCGATCATTGATGATATTTGTAGCTATGACTTTATAAGCACTAGCCCTGTATAGATTTACTAGTGCTTGTCCCAGAAGGTCATTGCGTACATGGCCTATGTGTTGTGGTTTGTTGGTATTTGGTCCAGAGAATTCGATTAATACTTTTTTATTTTTACCAATCTCATTTTGGCCAAATTTTTTATTACTCAGTATCTCATCTATAGCTAGTTGGCTAAATGTTTTGGTATTTAGTTTGAGATTGACATAAGGACCAGCGCTTTCAGCTGAAATAAAGAGATTACCTTCTGGCCAAGCAGTAGCAATTTTTTTAGCTAATTCTACTGGGTTAGTTTTATTTTTTTGAGCTAAGTCAAAACAAGCCAGGGCATAGTCGCCTAATTTATCTAGTGGCGGTATAGATAGCTTGATATCTTCCAGATTGATTTCTTGATTTAAGATTTACCCAAGAGTTTTGGCTAGTTGTTGTCTTAGTTTATTTTGTATATCCATAGTAGCTTAATCATACTGAAAAAAGGCTGATTTTTCAAGTATAGACGTTTTAGCAATTGATTGGAGGTGCTTGCACCATAAAATAAGTTGCGTAGCGACATTTTACGGTGTGGATAAGTTCCCTTGACGTAAAATATAAGTATGCTATTATGTATATGCAATCGAGACATCAGTCTCTTATGCACGATCGGGACCAAGTCCCAATCCACTTCATGAACTGCAAACCTTCGGGTGCGCAGTTTTTTCTTTGTATACAGTTTTTTCAATCGCCAGATAGGCGATTTTTTGCTATAATTAAATATAAATTAATATTTAACATAAGTATTATAAACTAATGTCCAAGCACCAGGTCGAATGGCACAATTTAAAAGAACAACAAGTTTTGAAAGAGTTGGATTCTAATTCTCGTGGTTTGGAAGACAAGGAAATAAAAAAAAGAGTTAAAGTATATGGTTATAATATTTTAGCTCAGAAAAAAAGTTTACCAGCTTGGAAAATATTTATTAGACAATTTAGAAGTGCTTTGGTCTATGTGTTATTGATTGGGGCGGTTATTAGTTTTTTATTCAAAGAGTCAGTAGATGCTTATGTGATTATCTTAGCTGTATTTTTGAATGTGGTGATTGGTTTTTTGCAGGAGTACAAGGCCAATAATTCTCTAGAAAAATTAAGTCAGGTTATCAAACAGCAAACCGTGGTCAGGAGGAATAACCGTCAGCAAATGCTTGACGCTAAGTTTTTGGTACCTGGCGACATAGTCATTTTGCGAGCTGGAGACAAAGTAGCAGCTGATATTAGGTTGCTAGATGTTACTAATTTATCTATTGCTGAAGCAGCCTTGACCGGAGAATCTTGGCCAATCAAGAAAAATATTGTTACTTTGCCCCTCGGTACTGTACTAGCCGAGAGAAGCAATATGGCATACATGGGCACAGTGGTCTCCGAAGGAAGAGGAGAGGGTGTGGTCGTAGCTACTGGATTGCAAACAGAGCTGGGTAAGATAGCCAAGCTACTCAATGATGTAGATAATGATCTGACTCCCTTGCAAATCAAATTAGATAAATTTGCCAAGACTATCACTAGTATCATTGTGGCAGTAGCTTTTGTAGTCATGTTACTTGGTTTACTGCAGGGCTATCCTTGGGCTCAGATATTTACAGTATCAGTGGCTCTAGCAGTATCAGCTATACCAGAGGGTTTACTGATTAGTCTGACTGTCATTTTGACTGTAGGCATGCAACGCATCTTAAAAAATAATGGTTTGGTCAGACAATTGGTTTCAGCAGAAACTTTGGGTGGTACTACAGTTATTTGTGCTGATAAGACTGGCACTCTGACTGAAGGGGAGATGCGTGTCACGGAACTATTGAGCTTCAAGCGTCACATTGATTTTCAGGCACAGCAGATTCGTGAGATTCAATGGGACAAAGATATGTCTTTATTGGTTGATATTGCTAGCCTATGCAATGATGCGGTTGTTCAAAATCCAGATGATCCAAACAAAAAATGGGAAATATTTGGCACGCCGACAGAAAAAGCCCTATTGTGGTTTGCCATGACTTATGGTGATTATAATGCTCAAACAAAGAAAACTAGACTAGAAGAAATACCTTTTGACTCACAGTATAAGTTTATGATTACTCGTCATGCTTATAATAGTGACAAAGATATTATATATATCAAAGGAGCGCCCGAGATCATCATGCCGAGCACTGTGAAATATACTGATAATGGTCAGATTCTGAAGCAAGATCAACATACCAGAAAGATTTGGCATGAAAAATTAGATCATCTTTCTCGCCGAGGTTTACGTGTCTTGGCAGCGGCTTATCGCTTGGTGCCCAAAGACTATCCCTTGGATATTAGTGTTACGAAAGAATTGACAGATTTGGTCATGGTGGGCTTGTGGGGCTTGTCTGATCCCATTCGTCCAGAGATGCTAGAGACTTTGGAGTTGACCAAAAAAGCTGATATCAAGACAGTGATGATTACCGGTGATAGTAAATTTACAGCTTTTCATATTGCTCAGAGTTTGAAATTGGCTACTGAAAACGACCAGGTAGTTACTGGTGAAGAATTGGTCAAGATGTCTGATCAGCAGCTGCATGATAGGGTAGAGCAGATCAAAGTTTATGCTAGGGTCACTCCTAGTGACAAATTGAGAATCATCCAAGCTTGGAAATCTCGTGGTCAGGTAGTTGCTATGACTGGCGATGGTGTCAATGATGCTCCAGCTCTCAAAGCGGCTGATGTCGGGGTGACAGTTAGCACTGGCTCTGATATTGCCAAAGAAGTGTCAGATTTGATTTTATTAGACAATAATTTCAAGACGATTGTCATGGCCATCAAGGAAGGTCGTCTTATTTTTGCTAATCTCAAAAAAGTTATTCTGTATCTTTTGTCTGACAGTTTTGCAGAGATTACTATCATTGCTACAGCTATGTTGCTTGGTTATCCTTTGCCAATTTTGACTACGCATATTTTGTGGATCAATTTGATTACCGATGGCTTGCCCAGTCTGGCTCTGACCCAGGAGCCAGAGGATAGGGATATCATGGAGCACAGAGAGGCTCCGGGCAATGCTTTGCTTGATTTTGAGGGCAAATCTCTGATATTTGCTATTAGTATTTTGACAACCTTGGGCTCTTTGGGTCTTTATTATTATTTTTGGCAAAGCACGGGCGATTTGGCTGTAGCCAGAACCATTGCTTTTGCCTCTTTGGGTACTAGCACTTTACTTTATGTCTATAGCATCAAAAATCTAGCCAAGAGTATTTTACGTTCCAACCCATTTAAGAATTATTTATTAAATATAGCAGTGGTGATTGGTCTATTGTTGCAATTAGCCGCTGTCTATATGCCATTTTTGAATCATTTTATCAAAACCGTGCCTTTGTCATGGTCGCACTGGCAAGCTATTTTGTGGATGACGGTAGTTTTGTTTGTCTTGCTAGAGCTGATGAAGTTGGTTTTTATCCGTTATAACAGGCGACACTCCAAATAAGTATTTACTATTTTTATAGCCTATGATAATATATCCCTATGGGGGGGATATAGATTTATATTATAAAATATGTATAAACCAAAAAATACACATGAGAAAATTTTGCACCGCTTGAGAATCTCGATAGGTCAGCTACAAAAAGTAGAGGATATGGTATCCAAAGGTGCTTATTGTCTTGATGTCATTCATCAGTCCCAGGCAGTGCAGCGGGCTCTCAAGCAGACTGATCATTTGATTTTGGAAAATCACTTGAAGACTTGCACCGCCAGAGATATAAAAAACGGTAAAACTAATACAGCGATTACAGAGGTGATGGATATCATCAAGCGTTGGTCTTAATTTTACAAACAATTAATTATTTATCATGGCAAAATATACAAAAGACATACCTATCGTTGGTATGCATTGTGCTTCTTGCGTGCGGGTAGTGGAGCGAGCTTTGAAAAAGTTGCCGGGTGTCTTGGAGGCCAATGTCAATCTAGCTACAGAATCAGCTACAGTGACAGCGGATAAAGAAATATCACCTAGCGATTTATCAGCAGCGGTAGCAGCTGTCGGCTATCAGGCTATAGTGACGGAAAACTACACTTGGGATCAGCAACAGCTAGATAAAAATATTGCTTTAAAAAAATTACGCACCAAAGTAGTTGTGAGTTTGTTTTTTGGTACTCTACTTTTGTGGGGCACTTTTCCAGGTTTGGATATGTTAGCGCCAGCTTTTTTGAAAATTTTTTATTTGCAACTCATATTGGCTCTACCAGTGCAAATTTGGGCAGCCGCTGCTCTATATCAATCTGCTTGGCAGGCTTTGAAAAAAGGTCAGTCTAATATGGATACTCTGGTAGTGATTGGTACATCGGTGGCCTTTATCTACTCTTTGCTAGTCACTTTATTTCCTACCTTTGTCATGTCTTTGGGAGTGGAGGTCATGCCTTATTTTGATGCTTCTGTTTTGATTATTGCCTTGATTTTGTTGGGTCGTTATTTGGAAGCCAAGGCTAAATTAAATACTTCTACAGCTATCAAAAAATTAATAGGCTTGCAAGCCAAAACCGCTCGTGTAGTCAGGGGTGAAAAAGAAATAGATCTACCAATAGAGCAAGTCAGGGTTGGCGATATTATCAGAGTGAGACCAGGAGAAAAAATTCCCGTTGATGGCGTCATCGTGAGTGGTCAGTCAGCAGTCGATGAGTCAATGATTACTGGTGAAAGTTTGCCTTTGGATAAAAAAGTAGGCGATCGTATCATTGGGGCGACTATCAATAAAACAGGTAGTTTCAATTTTCAAGCTAGTAAAGTGGGTGCTGACACTATGTTGGCTCAGATTATCAAGCTAGTAGCCCAAGCTCAGGGGTCCAAAGCTCCTATCCAAAGGCTAGCTGATTTGATAGCCTCTTATTTTGTGCCAATTGTTTTAGTGTTGGCAGCAGCTACTTTTATCCTTTGGTTTACTTTGGGACCAGAGCCAGTCTTGACTAGAGCACTGCTCAATATGGTTGCAGTCTTGATTATTGCTTGTCCCTGTGCTATGGGCTTGGCTACTCCGACTGCTATTATGGTGGCCACTGGTCGCGCTGCTCAGCATGGTATTTTGATCAAAGATGCTGCTAGTTTGGAATTAGCGCACAAAGTTCAGGTGGTCATCTTTGACAAGACTGGCACTCTGACACAAGGACGACCACAGATTACGGATATTGTACCACTAGCTGATATCTCAGAAGAAGGTGTTTTGCAGATATCTGCTAGTTTGGAAAATAATTCTGAACATGCCTTGGCCACTTGCATAGTGCAAAGTGCTTTGGATAAACATTTAGAATTTTTGACAATAGATGGTTGGCAAGCTGTGCCAGGTAAGGGTATTACTGGTAAGATAAAAAATAGTAAATTATTTTTTGGTAATAAAGTTTTGATGCAAGAAAATAATTTGCTATATCCAGAAAACCGAGTGACTAGCTTGGAAAGTCAAGGCAAGACAGTGATGCTTTTGGCTCGTGATACAGAAGTTTTAGCTATTTTGGCAGTTGCGGATGTAGTCAAAGATAGCGCCAAAAGTGCCATCGCTGCTTTGCAGGCTCAGGGTATCACTACAGTCATGTTGACTGGTGATAATAAATTGGCTGCCACCAGTATTGCCAAGACATTGGGTATAGATGAAGTGGTGGCTGAAGTTTTGCCAAATGAAAAAGCTAAAGTAGTAAAAAGTTGGCAAGCCAAACATCAGGTAGTAGCGATGGTTGGCGATGGTGTCAATGATGCACCGGCTCTAGCTGTGGCTGACGTTGGTATTGCTATGTCATCTGGTACTGATGTAGCCATGGAGTCAGCTAGTATTACATTGGTCAACAAAGATTTGAATTCGGTGGCTTTGGCTTTGAGTCTGTCCAAAAAAACTATCTCTACTATTAGGATGAATTTATTTTGGGCTTTTGGTTATAATATTATTTTGATACCAGTAGCTATGGGCGTACTTTATCCTTGGTTTGGGATTGTGCTCAATCCCATCTTAGCCTCGGCGGCTATGGCTTTGAGCTCAGTATCAGTAGTTTTAAATTCTTTACGTTTGAAAAAAATTAAAATATAAATATGCAAGATACAAATTTGTTAGCTATATTTTTGACAGGACTTTTGACTGGCGGATTGACTTGTCTGGCTGTGCAAGGCGGACTACTCGCTACTGCCATAGCTCAACGACATGGAGAAAATTCAGAACCCGGTTCCAAATTTTTACCCATCGTAGCCTTTTTACTCGCTAAGTTAATTGCTTATACTATGTTAGGTTTATTTTTAGGTTGGTTAGGATCATTTTTTACTTTATCATTGACATTCCGTATTGTCTTGCAGATCTTGATAGCAATATTTATGATTGGTACAGCTTTGAGTCTCTTGGATGTTCACCCGATATTTCGTTATTTTGTGATACAACCACCACGTTTTTTGGCTAAGATATTAAGAAATAAATCTAAAAGTGCAGATATTTTTACTCCGGCCTTATTAGGTCTGATGACTATTTTTATACCTTGTGGTACTACACAAGCTATGATGGCTTTGGCTATCTCGACTGGCTATGCCGTATCTGGTGCCTTGATTATGTTTTCGTTTATTCTTGGTACCATACCTTTATTTTTTATTTTAGGTTATGGAGCCAATAGTTTGAGTGCCAAATGGCAGAAAAATTTTTATCGTCTGGCTGCTGCTTTGATTATTATCCTATCTATGTATTCTATAGTGGGCGCTATATCACTGAGCGGAGCTACTTGGCTACCTACTTTTAGTCAGCAAACAAAATCAAATCAAGTAGTCAGCAAAGACATCACTATCACGATCACAAACAATGGCTATGTACCAAATAATTTAGACATCAAAGCCGGTGAAGAAATCACCTTGACTATTAAAAATGACAACGCCTATTCTTGTGCTCAGGCTTTTACTATACCAAAATTTGGCATTGAAAAAATAGTGCCTCCAGGCACACAAGAGGTAGTAAAATTTACAGCGCCCGATGATTTGGGTAAAATTGCCTTTACTTGTAGTATGGGCATGTATAGGGGAGTATTAAATATCGTAAAATAATATGAATCAAGAAATAACTTTGAAAATAATTGGTATGCACTGCACTGCTTGTGCCATGAATATCGATGGCGCTCTAGAAGATGCTGGGGTACAAGAAGCTAAAACTAGCTTTGCCAAGCAAGAGGTCAAAATAAAATTTGATAGTAATAAAATAGATCTAGAGCAAATAAAAAAAATAATAAAAAATGAGGGTTACGAAGTAATGTAAATATATGAAATTATTGTGGAATTACCTCAGAAATTATAAAAAATATTTAATATATTCTTTAGTTTTGGCTAGTATCAATCAACTTTTTTCTTTGTTTGATCCACAGGTGTTTCGTTTGATGATTGATAATTATGCTTCCAAGTTTGACACCTTGACTCAAGGTCAATTTTTTATGGGCATTGGCGTACTGCTACTAGCTTTTATGGGAGTAGCTTTGATTTCTAGAATTGCCAAAAATTTTCAGGATTATTATGTCAATGTCATCACTCAGCGTGTCGGTACTAGTTTGTATGCTGATAGCGTCAAACATTCTTTTTCTTTGCCTTATATAAACTTTGAAGATCAGCAATCTGGTGAGTTGCTACAAAAACTACAAAAAGCTAGAAATGATTCTCAAGAGTTGATTGGTCAGCTGATCAATATGGTCTTTGTATCTTTGATTGGTATTATTTTTGTTTTAGTCTACGCTTTTGTAGTGCACTGGTTGATTGGTCTGATTTATTTTTTACTTTTACCAATTTTAGGTTTTAGTACTTATTTTTTGAGTAAAAAAATAAGAGAAGCCCAAAAACTGATCATCACTCAGCAGGCAGAATTAGCTGGCTCGACTACTGAAACTCTGCGCAATGTACAACTAGTCAAATCTTTAGGTCTGGATCAACAGGAAATAAATAGATTGAATAAAGTTAATGATGACATTTTGGTTTTGGAACTCAAGAAAGTAAAAATAGTCAGAACCTTTAGTTTTTGGCAGGGCACACTACTAAATACCATGCGCACTATTTTGATTGGTGTGATGATGTATTTGATTTTTACCCAAAATATTTCTTTAGGTCAATTTTTTACTTTATTTATTTATTCATTTTTTATATTTACACCACTAGCTCAGTTTGGACAGGTAGTAGCCAAGTATCAGGAAACTTCAGCTAGTATGAGTAGATTGGATGAGATATTGCAACAGGAGCCAGAAAAAAAGCCGGAGAATGCTATAGTTTTGCATGACTTGAAAAAAATAAGTTTTGATAAAGTAGGATTCAAGTATAACAGTGCCGAGTTTGAAACTATTAAAAGTTTGACAGCTGTCATAAAGTCTGGAGAAAATGTAGCTTTTGTCGGACCATCTGGTTCTGGTAAAACTACTTTGATCAAGCTAATTGTGGGTCTATATCAGCCAGCTACTGGCGAGCTAAGGTTTAATGATCATCTCAGTACAGAAATAGATTTTGATGGTTTTCGTCAGCGTATTGGTCTAGTAGCCCAAGAGACTCAGCTTTTTGCTGGCACTATCAGAGAAAATCTTTTGTTCGTCAGACCTGAGGCCTCAGATGCAGAGTGTCTAGAAGTTTTGCATCAAGCAGCGGCTGACAATATTTTGAGTCGTGCAGAAAATGGCCTGGATACCAAGATAGGCGAAGGTGGCTTGAAACTATCTGGCGGGGAAAGACAAAGATTAGCTATTGCTAGAGCACTTTTACGTAATCCAGATATTATTATTTTTGATGAAGCCACTAGCAGTCTAGACTCGCTGACCGAAAAAGAAATCACCGAAACTATCAAGCATATAGCTAAAATCAGGCCAGACTTGATTACAGTCATCATTGCTCATCGTCTCTCGACCGTCTCTCATGCTGATAAAATATTTGTGCTAGAAAAAGGTAGTTTGGTAGAGAGCGGTACTCACAGTGAGCTTTTGAAAAAATCGGGATTATATGCAGCTTTGTGGCGTGAACAAATGGGCTAGCTATTTACAAAAGCTCTTAGCAACAGTATCATATATAGTATAAAAATAAAAAATGAACAGAAAACTTGCCATTATTATCATTGCTTTGGCTATTGCTGGACATTTTTTGGTGGTAGACTATTATAGCAAAAGTTTAGATGCTGTTGTTTCTACTATCAAGCCAGCTATCACCGCTAGTCAGCAGTATGGAGATTTATTAAATGAAGATAATATTCAAAAAGCACCACTCTAAAAAAATGGTGTTTTTTGTTTTTGGAGTAAAATAATATTTTGTGTTATAATTTAGCTAATTATATCATATTTATTAAAAAATTATGGAAAATCAAAATATCAATGTTGCGCCAGTCAGCCCTCAAATGCCAGAGTCAAAAAAACCCACTCATGTGATTTTGATCATTACTTTGAGTGTTTTGTTGCTTGGTAATGTAGTGATGGCTTATTTTTTATTAAAAAAGCCTACTAGTCAGCTAGAATCTAATAATGTAGTAGTGATAAATGAGGATATGAATAATCTTAATGAAGGTTTAGAAATGAGTACCACTTCTTATGATTTTATACCCAGTGTTCCGCCAGCAGGAGTGGTTCAGATTACAGTAAATTGGAATGAATGGCCAGTTAAAGATTATGATTTTTGGCAGAATTATCAAGACATCCATACTATCGTACAAAAAGCCATTGATGAGCAAAAAATTTATGGTGAAAATGCTTCTAGTTTCATGTCATATTTTAGTTTTTTTAAATTAGGCACCATTAATTCAGGTCAATATACTGGCAAAGATTTGTATTTAGTAAATTTACCATCAACCGAGATGGGTTTTGCCTACAAGCCATTGCGAGTGATTAAAAATGGTCAAGAATATATTGTTATTAGCAGACAATCAGGTGAAAATTATAATGATTTTTATAAAGAAATATTTCAGTTTGATAAAACTTTATATATTGCTAATTTAGAAACACCAGAAAAAATAAAAGTGCCGAACTCAAGATTTTATATCAATAAATCAAAGGCTGGAGAACCAGGAAGAATGTTAACTGATTACAATAATCCTAAAAAATTATTTGTTTTTGGGGATAATCAAGCAATTTATAGAGATATAGACGGCAATTGCTTTTTAGCTAAAGCGTCTGATGGTACAGTGAGAGAGTATTATTATGATCTAGATTTTGCTAAAATATCTGAGCAGTCTAGTAATATGAATATTGATATTAACACTCAGATTATTGATTTTCATTGGCTAGATGGAACACCTAATACTTATACTTATGCCTATAAAATAATTGGTCGCTGTGGTTCTTTTGGCTGTTATAATTTTGCTAAATATATTACTAGCATAGATCAATTGAAGGAGGTTGGTAAAAATAACAATGGAGAATCATTTTATGAGTTAAAAGATTCAAATTTTAAAGAAAACACTAGTGACAAAACTAGTATTTTACAAGGTATATATGACATGTATTACCCCGGTTATGACGAAAAAAATAAAAAATCTTTATCAAAAATTAGTTTTCAAGAATTTTTAAATAAACATCCTTTATTATATTGGCAAGAGCCATTTGGTGGCTATATAGTTTTTACTAATCAAGAATTTTTGCCAGCAGTGGAATGTGGTAAACCAGTCATTTATCTTTATCCACTAAAAACTACTGATGTATCAGTAAAAGTTAATCCAACTGGTGGTTTCACAAAAACTGAACCAGCCTATGGCAATGGCTGGCAAGTAAAAGCTGAACCAAATAGTAATTTGTATAATTATCAAGATAAGAAAAATTATCCTTATTTATTCTGGGAAGGCTATGCTTTGAACTATCAGATTTCCAATGAAGGTTTTGTGGTAGCGAAAAATGATGTCAATAAATTTTTACAAGAGAAGCTAGCTATCCAAGGTCTTAATGCCAAAGAGATCAGTGATTTTATAGAGTTCTGGTTACCACGCATGCAGAGTGATCCATACTATTTCGTGACTTTTGTACCACAAGCCGAGTTTGATAAGATGGCACCACTGACTGTCTCACCAAGACCAGATACTGTGATTCGTGTTTTTATGGATTTTCAGGCTCTAGCTAAACCAATCCAAGTCACTGAACAAAAATTCATTACTCCAAAACGCACTGGCTTCACGGTCGTGGAGTGGGGTGGAGAATTGCAAAAATAATCAATGACGGAAAAAAGACAAAAATTATTAGTGGTATCTATTTTAATTCTGCTGCTTGCTCTAGCTGTGCAAGCAGCACTTAGTTTTTGGTTGACGAACAAAGAAATTGATAAACCAATTACCTCTAGTACATCATTTTCGAAACAAGATGAAAAATTTGTAACTCATCAATCATTATATACCACAGCTGATTTTTATGATGAGGCTTATCAGCAGGCTGCTACAGATATTAGCTCTAGTGGCAAAGTGAGGGTTGGTATTTTGCCACATCACTTGATAGTCAAGGGCAAGATAGCTACTTTTTTTGAAGGTTTGAAAAAACAAGATATTAAAACCATAGTTTTAGTAGGACCGAATCACTTTGAGCAAGGTGCTAATAAAATCAGCATTTCAGCTGCTCAGTGGCAAACTCCCTATGGTGATGTTTTGCCAGATGCTGATTTAGCGCAAAATTTAGCCAAACAAAAAGGCGCTAAGATTGACGAGGAGCCTTTTGCTGGTGAACATGCTATCTCTGGCTTGGTGCCTTTTATCAAAAAAAGTTTACCAGAGGCAAAATTGGTATCAGTGATTTTAAAAAATGCCACCACACCAGAGGAAGCCAAAAGTTTAGCTACTAGTATTAAAAATAATAGTGATAGTAATACTTTGGTTTTAGCTAGTGTAGATTTTTCACACTATCTACCAGCCTTGGTGGCCGATTTTCATGATGACAAAAGTCGAGCAGTGATTGAAAATCTGGATGAAGTGGGAGTATGGAACTTGGAAGTTGATTCACCGGCTTCTTTGGCTGTGGCTTTACATTATGCCAATGACGTGAAAGTCGAACAAGCTAATCTTTTGTGGCAAACCAACTCTAGTCGTTTGATAAATAATTTAGATACACTAGGCACTAGTCATCAATTTTATTATTTTACCAAAGGTGCAAAAAAAATTAATCAAGTTATTAATTTTTTAGCTTTTGGTGATATTATGCTCGATCGTAATGTCGGTGCTAAAATAGCTAAAAATGGTTTCAGCTCACTACTAGAAAATTTAGCTGCCGAAGAAAATAGATTTTTCAGAGGTAGCGATGTGGTGATGGCTAATCTCGAGGGAGCAGTGACTGATGGTGGTGATCACTACGCGCCAGAGGCAGGTAATGATTTTGCTTTTAGTCCAGAGTTGGTTGGTGAGCTCAAAAAATATAATTTTAATTTTTTTAATATTGCTAACAATCACCTGACTGACCAGGGTGCTGATGGTGTCAAAGAAACTAGAGTCAATCTAAAAAACCTTGGTTTTAATTTTTCCGGTTGCGCTGATGCTGAAGTAGGGGAGTGTACTGGCAAAGTCGTAGAGATTAATGGTTTGAAAGTTGCTATGCTTGGCTTTAGTATGGTCTATCACAATTTTAATCTGGAGGAAGCTCAGAAAATAATTGCTGAGTTCAAAAAACAAACAGATTTAGTAGTGGTCAATATCCACTGGGGCACAGAATATGAACATAAATATAATACGACACAAAGTATAACCGCCCACACCCTAGCAGATAGCGGCGCTGACCTCATCATCGGACATCATCCACATGTAGTGCAAGGTTTGGAAATTTATAATAATAAGCCTATTTTTTACTCTTTAGGCAACTTTATCTTTGATCAATATTTTTCTACTGATACCCAAACTGGTCTCAGTCTAGGCATCAGCATAGATGCAGAGACTAAAAAAGGTTCTGTTTATTTGTTTCCTTTGTATAGTGAATCTTCAAAAGTCATTTTGTATTCCGGACAGGATAAAATAAAATTTTTACAAAGATTTGTTGAGTGGTCTACTGTTGATAATGATAAGGCGAAAGAAATTTTGAGTGGCAAAATAAGTTTTTAATAATTTTATGCGTATAGCAATCATTGGTGGCGGTGCTGCTGGCATGATGGCAGCTGCTACTATAAATGAAAATAAACCAGAGGCAGAAGTTTTTTTGTTGGAAAAAAATAACAAGTTGGGTAAGAAAGTACTTATATCTGGTGGTGGGCGTTGCAATGTCACTACTGGCTTGCAAGACATAAAAATTGTTTTGTCCAAATATCCTCGTGGTAGTAAATTTTTGAATTCCGCTATGCACGCCTTTTCTCCGCAGGCAGTGCAAGATTGGTTTATTGGTCATGGTGTGCCATTAAAATGTGAAGCCGATGATAGAGTTTTTCCGGTTTCTAATAATGGTCAGGATGTGGTGGCGGTTTTTGAAAATATTTTCAAAAAAAATAATACCAAAATACTTTTTGAGCACTCTGTCTATAGTATTGAAAAAAAAGATAAATATTTTATTATTCATTCTAAAAATCAAGCAGATCTGCAGGTTGATAAAGTGGTTTTGACTTTGGGTGGGCAAGCCTATCGTCAAACTGGTTCGACTGGTGATGGCTATAATCTGGCAGAAAATCTAGGACATCACACTAGTCAGCTAGCACCATCTTTGAGCTCCCTTGTCACCAGCGAAGCTTGGCCTAGTCAGGTAGCTGGGCTTTCTTTTGCCAAAATAGTGTTAAAAACCAAAATTAATAATAAGAAGTATGAGACTAGCGGCCCATTGATTTTTACTCATTGGGGTATCAGTGGACCAGCAGTTTTTGCCTTTTCATCACTGGTGGCTTTTGAAAATTTTCATGAAGCTCAAGCTTTGAAAATATTTTTGGATATCGTACCTGGTATTTCAGCTGATCAAGTATTGGGACAATTAAAAAATTATCTTAGCACCAATCCCAAAAAGTCATTCAAACATGCTTTGCAATTATTTGTCCCCTTGTCTTTTGCTAAGGTTATTTTGGAGCAGCTCAGTATCAGTCCAGATAAAAAAAATAGTGAAATCAGCAAAGTAGAATTAAGAAAGGTAGTAGAATTTTTAAAAAATTTACCATTGACTATTATTACTCGTCGGGCTGGAGATGAATTTGTGACCGCTGGGGGCATTACTCTATCAGAAGTAGATCCTAGCAGTATGCAATCAAAAATTTGTAAAAATCTATATTTGGCTGGAGAAATACTAGATATTGATGGTTTTACTGGCGGTTTTAATCTGCAGGCAGCTTGGGCCACTGGCCGTTTGGCTGGCTTAAAAATTGGTGATTAAGAGTTCTTAGCTATTGATTTTTTATAAAAAATGTGGTATAGTTTTTGATTATTAAATAGTTAATCATAAATAATGGGTAATTTTAACAGAGATAGTAGGAGATCAGGTGGCGGTTTTAATCGTGGATTTGATCGCAATAAGTCATTTGGTGGTAATCGCAGAGCCGGTGGTAGAGATAGAGCTAGATCAGCTATGCACCAAGCAGTTTGTAGTGAATGTGGTCAGGATTGTGAAATTCCTTTTAAACCAAGTAATGGTCGACCAATTTTTTGTAGTAAATGCTTTGAAAAACATAATGGTGGCTCTAGTAACTCCAAGCCCAGCAGCTTTGGTGGTGAAAGACGTGATCGTTTTGGTTTCGATGATAAGCAGATGCACAGTACAGTTTGTGATAAATGTGGCAAAGAATGCCAGGTACCATTTAGACCAACAGCTGGTAAGCCAGTGTTTTGTGACAACTGTTTTGGCAAGGGCGGTAATGATCACTTTGCTAAAGGTGTTCATGACAACAAAGATTCTGGTGAAGTGATGCAACAGATTAAGATGCTAAATACCAAGATGGATCAGCTGATCAAAATCTTGACACCCAATGCGCCAGTAGAGAAAGCAACTAAGTTGGAAAAAAAAGTTGTAGTTAAGACGGAAGTTAAATCGTCCACTAAAGAAAAAGCTAAAGCTAAAATTAAGGTGGTAGCTAAAAAAGCATCAGCGAAAAAGAAAAAGTAATATTTTTTTAAGCTAATATAAAAAACTGACCATCGCTTGTCATCCCGGACTTGATCCGGGATCTACCAGTGATTTGCCCTAAGGCATAACTATGGTAGATTCCCGCCTTCGCGGGAATGACAGTAGTAGGGTCAGTTTTTTTGCTATACCAAAAAATATTATAAAATGCTAATATGATAGTATGAAGTTAATATTATTTATTTTGATATTTTCCGGGTTGGTTTATGCCTTTATTTATATGAATAATCAAGGTAGTTTTTATACTTACAATAATTATTTTAATGATTTAATCAAAAATAAACCAAAATTAACTTGCACTGACGATTCAGAGTGTCATCTTACTGCACCGGATTGTTCGCCTTGCGCCTGTGGTGTGGTAGCCAATATTGATTGGAAGCCATATTGCCCCTTCAAAAATCCTAAAGGTATTTTTTGCTCCCCTTGTCCTTATATTGATAAGTCTAAAATGAAATGCGTAGATACAGTTTGTAAGTTGTTAGTGGAATAATATGAAAGCTAAATTAGTCGTAGTAAACGATAGTTTTCAGAAAAATTATCGCTATTATTTGACTGAAAAAATAGGTAAAAATTTTCATCCGGATTTTCAGCCGGACCTAACTCCTCAAGAAATGTTGGCTTTGGGTATTTTTGGCGGCAAGTACATGACAGATAGTAAAAAAGAATTTCCACGCACTTGGTTCAAAAAAGCTAAGCTAGCTAAAGACAAAAAAGATCCCCAGCTAAATTATTTTAAGGTAAACGCTAGTCAATCTTTATCAGAATGGCGTAAAAAAGGTTGGATTCATCCGGGTGACCCTAGAGGTTGGTTTCAGTGGTATTGTCGCTACTACATGGGTAGACGCATGCCTAGAGAAGACCTCCGTCAGATTAAGCGTTGGAAAAATGTCAGACGTCATATTTTTCAGATAGTCAGACACTGTCGCAAGGGTGACGTGACTTGTCGTCCGCGTCAACGCCAAGCTCTACTCCACTGGGCTTATGATACTAGAAAGTTGTGATTTTATGAAACACATTTGGTTCAAAAAAATTGCTTATTTTTATCAACCTATTAGTTGGACTGGTGTTTTATTGACGCTTATATTTATTTTATGTTTGGTCAATATATTTATTTTGGTTGATATGAAATCTCATTCCATCAGCGATACTTTGTATGGCATCTTGCCATATTATGTGCTGATATTTTTATTTTTTTGGTTGCTTGCTCGCAAAACTAGCAAGCCATAAGAATCAAAGTTTAATCATTTATTTAATAATTAACAAAATAAAATATGCAACTAGAAAATAAAGTAGCTATAGTCACTGGTGCTGCTTCTGGCATTGGTTTGGCTATAGCCGAAAAATTTTTGAGTCAAGGAGCTAAAGTAGTCTTGTCTGATGTCAATGAAGCTCCTCAAGATTTATTACAAAAATATGCTGAGCAGGCTATGTTTATCAAATGTGATGTTTCTCAATCGGCTCAGGTGGATGCCTTGGTCAAGGCTGGTGTTGATAAATTTGGCCGCCTAGATATCATGGTCAACAATGCTGGTATTGCTACCAATGGTCAGGCCAATGACACTAGTGATGAAGTCTGGCACAAAACAATTGAGGTGAATTTATCTGGAGTGTTTTATGGCTTGCGGGCAGCATCACAAGCTATGATCAAACAGAAAAGTACTGGCAGTATTATCAATATGGCTTCTATTGCTGGTTTAGTTGGTTTTAGTGGTTCTTTGGCCTATTGTGCCTCTAAGGGTGGCATTGTACAATTGACTAGATCAGCGGCCGTTGACTTAGCTAAAGCAAAAATTAGGGTTAATGCTATTGCTCCAGGAGTGATAGATACCAATATGACCAAAGCCTACTTAGCCGATCCAGGCTTTCAGCAGTTATTGACCAATATGACCCCCATGGGTCATGCCGGTGTGCCGAATAATATTGCCGAAGCAGCTTTATATTTAGCTAGTGATGCTGCTAGTTATACCACTGGTCAGATTTTGGCTGTAGATGGTGGTTGGGTCGCTCAATAATAATTGATTTATAAAATCATTAACTAAAAAAGATATGAAGAAAATTTTATTTATTTTTGGTCTATTAGCTTTTACTTTTGGTTTTAGTCAAATTGTTTTTGCTGAAAAAACAAATAATATTTCAGAGAAAGATAAAGCTATGGGTAGGTTTAGTGTTAGTTCTACTACACCAACTAGCACTCCTAGTTATCCAGCTGTTTGTTTGCAGGATGCTATTGGAATACGTGAAGATGGTATAATGTCTGCTTATAATATACGCACTACAGCTGTAAATTTAGCTATGGAAATTAGAAAAAATTCTTTAGTAGCAGCTTGGGGTGTCTCTGATGTCAAAGAAAGAAATAAAGCTAGAAAGACTGCTTGGGACGTCTATAATAAAGCTATTAAGCTTGCTAGAACAAATTATAATACAGCTAATAAAAATACCTGGAAAGCTTTTCATGTAGCCGCTAAAGCATGCGGTGTAAATAGTAAGGGTATAGAACCAGAAAATAGCGATCAATCATTGAGCAATTAATAATTAATTTAGCTAGTTTATAAATTTATGTTAGAAGGAGAATACAAGTATGCCTTGGATTCTGATATGGATTCACCTCATCGAAACCTATCAGAAGCTAGGAATGAAGAAATAAATAGATTGATTGACGAGAGGCAGGCATTATTATCTAGTGGTAAAACCACAGAAGACCCAGATATTTTGCGTATCAATAATAGATTGATGGAACTGACTGGTTCTAGGGCTGCTACTAATTTTGCCAAAGAACGGGAAGCTCAAGTGGAAAATGTTTTATCAGATGCAGAGAAATCTGATAGCGTGTCTGATATATTGGCTCAAGCTCAGATTGATCAGCAATCTCATCACGCGGATAGTGTGAAGGCTCATGATACTTTGTCTATACCAGATATGGAACGTAGAAATGAGATAATCTGGCAGGCATTTCTAGCCAAAGATTTTGCTCCTACAGCAGAAGGTATGGCAGATAAGTTTAGATTGATTAGAGATAGTATTGAAGAATACAAGTTTGATATTAATTTGTGTCTTGGTTCTCTCAGTCAGAAAAGACGAGATTATTATAAAAGGCAAATTGCAGATTTGGATAATAGAATGACTCATTATTTGGCACAGAGAGAGCCAAAAAGTAGCTATCAGCAGTTGTTGAGTATTAGTAAAATTATTTTTCCATTTTTTGAGGATTATAAACATCTGCACTACAATTGTGTGCACGAGGCATCCAAAAATACTAATCCATAAAGCTATTTTGAGTATATTTTATCAAACCACCCTAGTAATTATAGAAGGGTGGTTTTAGTTATTGACATATTATAATTATTGTGTTATAGTGCCACACTAGTTGTGTCCTTTGATTTGTTGGGGTCCTGCACACATAAGTTGCAGACTTCGCCTACGGTGAGGGTTCTCTGGCGGGTACCCAAACTGAAGCGACAGTTACGAGTGCGCTTTGTTGCGGGACCCCACCCTCTCTACCTAAAACGACCAGAGCGTCGTTTCTGACTGATACCGAGTCAGCGGGTTCTTTGACCACCGTAAACGGGGAGAGCGAGCGACTATATATGGCCAATGATTAAGGCAAACGTCACCATCAAGGTGGTAACTGAGCGGTGCACTCAGCAAGACGTCTAGCTGGGCCTGAAGTCGTGCGACTGCTTCAAGTCGCAACATTGTACCACGGGGGGAAGGATGAGCAATCGTGCGAGTCCTTCCCCCCTTTCTTTTTTTATTTAATTTTTCATCTTATCTAAAATATGCTAAAATTATATTTAATTATGGCTAAAATAGATTTGATACAAAAATTAAAACAGGCTAATTTATTGGGTCGTGGTGGTGCTGCCTATCCCACTCATGCTAAATGGCAGATGGTGCTAGATATCCAAGCTACCAAAAAATATATCGTAGCCAATGGCTCAGAAGGAGAGCCAAATGTGCATAAAGATTTTTTTATTTTACAACATCACCCTCATATTTTGGTAGATGGAGTCAAGCAAGCTTTGGCTAGCATACCAAATAGTGAGGGTATTATTTATTTAAACAAAAAATATTATCGTCGTTTCAAAAAGCCTTTGGAAAAAATAATAGCCAAAGCACCAATCACAGTTTTTGAAGAGCAGGGTGGCTATCTTTCTGGAGAGGAAACAGTGCTTTGTGAGGAAATAGAAGGCAAGCTAGCGAGGCCACGTTTGAGGCCTCCGTATCCCGGTCAAAAAGGTATCAACGGCTGTCCTACCTTGATCAATAATATAGAAACTTTTTATTATGTTTCCAAAATTGCTCACGATGATTATGAAGCCAAGAGATTTTATACTGTCAGCGGTGATGTCAAAAAACCAGGAGTTTATGAATTGAGTATTGACTTGAGTATTAGAGAAGTATTAGAAGCGACTGGCAATTTACCAAAAAAAAGTTTTTTTGTCCAAGCTGGCGGTGGAGCTAGCGGTGAAATATTTTTGGAAACAGAGCTGGATCGTCCAGTGGGCGGATCTGGTGCTATAGTAGTTTATGATAGACAAAAAACTGATCCATATCTACTCATGTATCGCTGGGCCAAGTTTTTTATGAAATCAAATTGTGACAAATGTACTCCTTGTCGTGAAGGTGTGTATCGTCTAGCTGAGATGCTCCACAAACGCATGATAGATCAAAAAACTTTGGATGATTTGTTTTTAGTGATGGAAGAAAGTAGTTTTTGTGCTTTGGGCAAGAGTGTTCCTACGCCATTTCGTAGCTTGATATACAAGATCATTACTCCTACAAAATAATGCCCAAAAAAGTAGAAATAAAAATAAATAATAAAAAAATTTTGGCAGAGGAAGGCCAGACTGTTTTGCAAGTAGCCGAAGCCAATGGTATCTATATACCGACTTTGTGCTATCACTCTGATTTGGATCCCAAGCCAAATTGTCGTATATGTCTGGTGGGCGTCAAAGACAAAAAAGGTCTACAAACATCTTGCAGTACTTATGTGACTGATGGCATGGAGATCACCACTGAGTCTGAAGATATTGCTAAAGCTAGGCAAGTTAATTTAGAGTTGATCTTTGCTCAGCATAGAGAGGAGTGCAATGACTGTGTCTATATGTACAAATGTCAGATCAAAGATTTGGCTAAAAAATTTCACTCTACTATTACTCGTTTTCCAGATCGCAAAAATAAATTTCCGACTTATGAATTTGGCACTGCCTTGCAGTATGATAGCTCCAAATGCATAGATTGTGGTAATTGCGTAGAGATTTGTCATAGGCAGGGAGTAAATTTTTTGACCTACGAAGAAGATAATACTTTTTTTAATGTTGTGCCAAGCAAAGACAAAAATATCGACTGTATATATTGTGGGCAGTGTTTAGTCCATTGTCCGGTTGGTGCTTTTGAGGGAGCTGGCGAATTTGAAGGTGTAGAAAAACCCTTGATTGATAAAAATAAAATAGTCGTTTTTCAATTTGCTCCTAGTGTCAGAGTGAGTATTGGTGAAGAGTTTGGACTAGAACCTGGCTCTATAGTCACTGAGCAGCTATCCGCTGCCTTGAAGATGCTTGGTGCTGATTATGTATTTGATGTGGCAGTTGGTTCAGATGTGACTACTATTGAGGAGGCCAAAGAGTTTTTGGAGCGAGTAGAAAACAAAGGTGTCTTACCAATGTTTACATCTTGTTGTCCTTCTTGGGTCAAATATATTGAATTTTTTTATCCTGAATATATTACCAATTTGACGACTGTGCGTTCACCACAGATCAATTTGGGCGGCTTGATCAAAACTTATTGGGCCAAAATTAAAAACATAGATCCTAAAAACATTGTGGTAGTATCAGTCATGCCTTGTGTGTCAAAGAAATGGGAGATGAATAGACCAGAGTTAAAAATTGATGGCCTCAAGCCAGTGGATTATGTATTGACTACTCGCGAGTTAGCTTATTTGTTCAAGAAGCACAAGATTGATTTACCAAAATTGAAACCAAAACCATTGGATGACCCATTGGGTAGACCTACTGGCTCAGGGGTGATCTATGGTGCGGTAGGTGGAGTGATGGAATCAGCATTGCGTACGGTGTATTTTCAGCTGACTGGCAAGAAATTACCGAATATTTGTTGGAAAAATTCTAGTGATATTCCAGTTTTGAGAGAGGCTACACTCAAGATCAAAGGTCAAGAATACAAAGTAGCCTATGTCAGTGGCTCTGGTTCGGCCGAAAAATTATTACAAAAAATTAAAAAAGGTCAATTGCATTATGACTATGTAGAGGTCATGGCTTGCCCTGGTGGCTGTATCGGTGGTGGTGGTCAGCCTGTGCCGACCAATCAGAAAATCAGAGTCAAACGAGCTAAGAGTTTGTTTAATATTGATATTGCCTCTAATTTGAAAGCAGCCCAGGATAGCCCTGAGGTCAAGAGACTTTATGAAGAATTTTTTGTTGATAAAAAAATAATTCATAAGATTTGTCATACGCATTTTAATAAAACTAAAAGACAAGTTAAAGTATAAGATATGAGTGAAGAAAGAGTAGAAGTAATAGCTGATAAAAAAATCGCAGTTAGTATACAATTTTTAGGTGTAGCTATTTTAGCAGTTTTGTTTCCTTTGTTTCCTTTGCAACAAATCACGGGCCCTTTAGTCAATGCTTTGTTATTTATTGCTACTATTATTTTGGGAGTGCGAACAGCTTTGATTATTTGTTTTTTGCCGAGCATCATGTCGGTCAGCATTGGTATCTTGCCAGCGGTGATGTTGCCAATGATACCAGTGATTATTTTGGGTAATATATTGTTAGTATTATTATTTAATAATTACAACAAGAAAAATTTTTGGCTGGGAGTAGTGACTGCTAGTTTTGTGAAATTTGTTTTTATATATTCATTGGCTACTTTGTTGGCTACAGAGTTTATAAAAAGTCCCTTGTTTGCTAAAGTAGTTGGTATATCCATGGGTTATTTTCAGCTATTCACAGCTTTGGCTGGCGGTGTGATTGCTTGGATATTTTTGAAGTTTATAAAACGTATTTAAAATGCCAAAACCTAAATTATTAATATTATTTACTGTCTTGATAGACGTGATTGGACTGGGTATTATTATCCCGGTCCTGCCTTTTTATGTTAGCTCTTTTGGTGTTTCACCATTGATTATCACTTCTTTGATTGCAGTGTATGCTTTGTGTTCTTTTTTTAGTAATCCTATTTTAGGGGCTATATCTGATCGCTATGGTCGCAAGCCAGTTTTATTTTTATCCTTGTTGTCTACATCTATTGGTTGGTTTGTCTTTGCTTCAGCGCATAATGTTTTTCAGCTTTATTTGGGTAGGATTATAGATGGTTTGGCAGCTGGCAATATAGCTACTTCACAAAGTTATTTGGTGGATATTGCCAAGGATGAAAAAGAGCGCACTACTAATTTGGGTTATATAGGCGCTTTGTTTGGCTTGGGTTTTATCATCGGACCACTGATAGGCGGTGTATTGAGTGCTATTTCTCACAATACACCGTTTTTGTTTGTTGGTTTTTTGGCTTTAGTAAATGCTTTGATTTCCTGGAAATATTTACCAGAATCAAATAATAATCATATAGTGACAGAAAAAATAATCATCAATCCTTTTGCACCACTAAAAAGAGCAGCGCAAAACAAACCACTATGGCCATCTTTTGCTGCTTGGTTTTTTTTCGGTGCAGCTGCTTTTGGCATGCAATCTATTTTGGCGATTTATTTTAAAGAAGCTTTGCACTTTAGTTCGTTTTTGAGCGGAATGGTTATTACTATGATTGGTGTTATTTTGGTTGTGAATCAAGGCTTAGCTTTGAAACATTTTTGGTTAAAAAAATTTCGATTGCATCAGCTAGAGAGGTGGCTTTTGTTGTTGTGTGTGGCAGGATTTGTGGCTATGGGCTCATGGTTGACAGCTGTTTTCTTTTTGGGAGTATTTATCACTACTTTTGCTCAGGGTGTTTTGCGTGCAGTGATGAATAGTATTACAGTCGGCATGACATCTCAGGATAGAAGAGGAGAGGTGATTGGCATTTTGACTTCTTTATCAGACATATCTTCTATTTTTGCACCACTACTAGCTGGATTTTTATTTCAGACACACTTGCATTTACCTTTTTTCATGAGTGCCTTTTTCTGTTTGTTAGCATTTATAGTGATTTTATTTGGCAGAAAAACACCAACAGAAGTTATCTGATTGTTATTAAATATTTTTTGGTAAAAGAAGAAGAGCCCACAATCCGTAGATTATGGGCTCTTTGAGTTGGAGCGGAGGGACAACTAGACTAGTCCCAGAGTAAGTCGCGGGCCGCTTTGTTTCTCCTGGCCAAGGATATTCACAAGGCCTTCCGGAAGACCTTGGACAATTTTTGATTCGCGACAGCCACTGAGTCACACCACTTGAGGCCTCAAGAGGTGTTAGCGCAATTTTTTTTGGATAGGCGCCAGGGTAGCATAGTGCGACCCAACTCGATGGTTTTCCCCTGATCCCTCCCAAGGCTTAGTGCCCCAGGACGACTCTTTTGTCCGTTATCCCCCCGCATCTAGAAGAACATTAAGCTTTCCAGCTTGATTGAGCATATTAGCACATATATCAAAACTTGTCAATAGTCATCTTGGGGGTATTTTAAAACTTGAAATAAAGCTTATTTTTAGTTATTATTAGTGAGTATTTTGATATTGTAAATTAGCCGAGATAGCTCTCCGCCAGCTGGCGGATGGTAGAGCAATGGTATCGTCACTGCCAGCGGGTCACCGCAGTAGCGGGATCCTGCCAGAGGCGGTGACGGGGTGCCGCCCGAGGCGGCATAAACCTTAGTAGAATATTATATATTAGCCGAGATAGCTCAATTGGTAGAGCAATGGTATCGTAAACCATAGGTCGCAGGTTCGACTCCTGTTCTCGGCTCCACTAAAAGATTAAAATTTATGAAAAGAATAAAAACAATAGAAACTAGTAATTTAGTCGGACAAGAAGTATTGATCAAAGCTTGGGTCAATGTCAGACGCAATATGGGCAAGATTGCTTTTTTGGACATGAGAGATCGTTGGGGTATTGTCCAAGTAGTAGCCGTTCCCGCTGAGCTTGATGAAGCTTCTCAAGCTATTTTGGCTAGTATTAGGACAGAATTTGTTTTGGCTATCACTGGTATTGTACAAGATAGAGGAGCTAAACAAATTAATGAAGAGATGCCTACTGGCAAAGTAGAAATTTTAGCCAAAAAAATAGAAATTTTATCTAGTGCTGAAACTACACCATTTGAGATTGACAATGAAGAGCGTCAAGCTAATGAAGAATTGAGACTGAAATATCGTTATTTAGATTTGCGTCACGAACGCATGACTCGCAATATTGTGATGCGTGATAAAGTGATTGCTTTTTTGGGCAACTATTTGAGAGATCATGATTTTGTTTCTGTGCAGACACCGATTTTGTCCAAGTCAACGCCAGAGGGTGCTAGAGATTATCTAGTGCCATCACGCTTGCATCCTGGTAAGTTTTTTGCTTTACCACAGGCACCACAGCAATATAAGCAGCTTTTGATGGTGGCTGGTATAGATAAATATTTTCAGATCGCCCCATGTTTTAGAGATGAGGATGCAAGGGCTGATAGGAGTCCAGGAGAGTTTTATCAGCTAGATATGGAGATGTCTTTTGTCAAACAAGAGGATATTTTAGATTTAGTAGAGGACATGATCACCAAGATGGTGCAGACACTTTTTCCAGAAAAACATTTTACCCAGACTCCTTGGCCAAGATTGAACTATCAAGAGGTCATGGAAAAATATAATAGCGACAAACCAGATTTGAGAAAGGATAAAAATGATGCCAATGAGCTAGCTTTTGCTTGGGTGATCAATTTTCCATTGTTTATGCCCCAGACTGATGAAGATAGATTTGTTGGTGCTGGTGATACTTGGGGTCCAGCTCACAACATGTTTACTGCTCCTAAAGAGGAGGATTTGCCACTTTTGGATACTGATCCAGGCAAGGCTCGATCCTATCAGCATGATATGGTTTTGAACGGTTTTGAAGTGGGTGGAGGAGCTATCCGTATTCATGACATGAAGATTCAAGAAAAAATTTGGGATTTGATTGGTTTCAAGCCAGAGCAGAAAGAGCAATTCAAACATTATTTTGAAGCCTTCAAATATGGTGTGCCACCACATGGTGGTATTGCTCCTGGATTGGATAGATTATTGATGGTTTTATTGGGTGAAAAGAATCTCAAAGAAGTGACAGCTTTTCCATTGACATCCGATGGACGTGATCCAATGATGGAATCGCCGTCCACAGTGACTAAAGAACAGCTTGATGAATTGGGCTTGTCTATAAAAAAATAATTCTAACCCTTGTCATTTTTTGAGGATAGTTTTATTATTATATTGTCTTTCACGGAACATATCATATCAAACCTGGTCTGCCGTTGGCAGCTCTTGACGGGCTCATAACCCAAAGACTGCGCGACTCAGGCGGCAGCAGGTGGCCCCGTGTGCTTGTGGCACGGGGCCTTCTTTTTATTTGACAAAAATAACATTTTATGATATAAAATATATCCGTTCCTAACACGCGGACTCTAGGTGCTCCTTCTCACCGAGAGTTGCGCACGGCGGCGGTCGTTTGCACCCACTCACGACCGCCGCCCTTTTTATTTTATATAATAAAAAATTTGGAAAAATATCAGATAAATGATATAATATTCACAGAAATTTGAAGAAATAATGCACAAAATTGCCTTAGAACAATTTGAAGGTCCCTTGGATTTACTTTTGCAGCTGATTGAAAAAAATAAGCTACAAATTACTGAAATATCCTTAGCTAAAATTACTGATCAATATCTTAATTTTATTGAGGAGTCTGACAATTTGGTCTCCGAAGAGGTGGCTGATTTTTTATTGATTGCCTCACGTTTGATTTATATCAAGTCCAAATATCTCTTGCCTGATTTAGCTTTGGATACAGAGGATGACGCTGCCTCACTAGAGAAGCAATTAAAAATATATAGACAATATTTTGAGGCTAGTAAAAATATTAATAAATTTTATAATGACAAGCATCGCCAGTCTTGGTCTAGGCAACAATCTATGAAGTTGCCAGTCAAGCAAGAGTTTGTACCACCGGTCAATATTGACACAGAGGCTTTGAAAAATATTTTTACTGATGTTTTGAGTAAGATAGAGCGTTTTGTGAATATCCCAAAAGTGGTGATGCAGAAAGCAGTTTCTATAGGAGAGAAAATTTTGCACCTCAAGCAATTGATGAAAGATAAGTTAGAAATAAAATTTTCTCATTTGGTCACTGATAATAACAATAGAATGGAAACTATCGTGAGTTTTTTGGCTATGCTAGAGCTTATCAAGCAGCGTGAAATAGTCGCTGACCAGGACAATATGTTTGGCGAAATAAATATTGCCGTAAGATCAGAAAAATAATTTTTATGAAAAATATTAAATCTATCATTGAAAGTTTGATGCTAGTCAGTGGCAAGCCATTGGCTCTGGATGAATTGGTAAAATTTCTTGAGGTTGATGATGAAGCAGTAAAACAAGCTACGCATGAATTATCAGAAAAGTATAACCAAGAAGATAGCGGTATTCACATAGCTATCAACAGTAAAAAAATCCAATTCACCACCAATCCAGTCAATGCTGATTATTTGTATAAATATTTTAAAGAAGAGTTGAGTAGTGAGCTTAGTCGACCGGCTCTGGAAACCTTGACCATAATTGCCTATAGACAGCCCATTAGCAAAGAGGAATTGGAGCAAATTAGAGGAGTGAATTGTAGTATGATTATTCGCAACTTGCTGATTAAAGGTTTGATAGAGATGGAAGAAAATAAAGACAGTCTAGCACCACTGTATAGTGTGACTATGGATTTTTTGCGTCACTTGGGTATTAGTAGTGTTGAAGAATTGCCAGATTTTGTAAAATTAAATTCTGATGAAAATCTGCAAAAGTTAATAGAAAATAGTAAAGATGATGAAAGTGCCGAAAACACCAAACAAGGAGAGATTAGCTAAATATTTATCTCAAGCTGGCATTGCTTCTCGTCGCAAATCTGAAGTTTTGATATTGGCCGGCAAAGTGTCAGTCAATGATGTGGTAGAAAAAAATGTAGCTACCAGCATTGATCCGCAAAAAGATATAGTCAAAGTCAATGGCAGGCAGATATTAGCTGAGCAAAAAGTTTATTATATTCTCAATAAACCAGAAGGCTACGTCTGCTCTTTATTTGACAAGCACAACAAAAAAAAGGTTACTGATTTATTACCTAGCGGAGAAAAAATTTGGCCAGTAGGTCGCCTGGACAAAGACTCTCGTGGTTTATTGGTCTTGACCAATGATGGTGAGCTGACCAATTTACTCACTCATCCAAGATATGAAAGCAAAAAGAAATATAAAGTGATGCTCAGTAAAATATTTACCAACAAAGATGCTAAGATTTTGCAAGAGGGAGTGATGCTAGAAGAGGGTTTGGCTCAGGCTGACCAAATCAAGATTTTAGATGAAAAAAATATAGAAGTGACATTGCATCAGGGCTGGAAAAGGCAGATTAGGCGCATGATGAGTGCCATGGGCAACAGAGTTATTTATCTTGAACGTATCCAAGAGGGCAAGCTAGTTTTGGGTGATTTACCCTTGGGTCAGTATAAGCAAGTTAGTAGAAGCGATATATTATGAACGTTTGGGCAACATTAGCAGCAGTTTTGTTATCTTGGAATTTGACTGTCCAAAGTTTTTATGATTTGCCACAAATCAAAGTCCAGACAGATAGTGATCAGACCAGATTGATGGTGGCTGATCAGCTGCTTGAGGAGTCTAAAATAATTCCTCACAAAATTGATAATAATTCTTGGGGGGTCAAGATTACAGCTCAGGCAGCTGCTGTGATGGATAAAAATACCGATCTAGTACTTTGGCAAAAAAATGCCGATCAAGTCAGATCATTGGCTAGTATTACCAAGCTGATGACAGTGATGGTTTTTTTGGATCACAATCCTGGCTGGGATCAGCTGGTGACTATGGAGCAACAAGACGAAACTAGTGAGATACAGCCAAATATTTTGCGAGGAGAAGTAGCGACAGTGAGGGATTTGTTTAATGTCACTTTGGTAGCCTCTGATAATAATACAGCTCGTGCTTTGGCTCGTAGTACGGGGCTTAGTCAGGACGAATTTGTCAAAGAGATGAACAAAAAAGCTCTAGCCCTCAATATGTCGCAGAGTAATTTTGTCGAGCCTACAGGCTTAGACGCTGCCAATCAGGCTACGGCGCTAGATGTTTTGAAACTCGGCAAGGCAGCTTTTTCCAAAAATGAAATCCAAAAAGCTGTGATACAAAAAAATTATACCCTAGTCACACAAGATGGTCGTAACAAAAAAGTTTTGAGTACCAATAATTTACTAAAAAGCTATCTTGATGTACGCGCCGGTAAAACCGGCTATATAGAAGCAGCTGGTTATTGTCTGTTAGTTGAGGTAGCTAGTGAAGCTGGTCAAGATATTTTGACAGTGGTATTGGGCTCGGCAACTCACGAAGATCGTTTTCAGGATGCCAAGATATTAAGTGGTTGGGTTTTTGAGAATTATAAGTGGTTTTAAATGCAATTTTATTATCAAGGAAAAAGTGATATTATATATTATAGAATATGTTTAATCATATGACAGAAAAATATTTGATTGCCAACTGGAAAATGCAGCTTGATCAAGATCAGGCTACAAGACAAGCTCAGGAGCTTAAAAATCTGTTGAATAAAGACAAAATAAATAAAGATTTGAATGTTGTCTTGTGCCCAGATTTTATCTCTTTAGCTGCGGTGGCTGAGATTGTCAAAGATAGCAAAATAGATTTGGGTGCCCAGGATGCTTTTTATGAGGAAAAGGGAGCTTTTACTGGACAGGTATCCATAAAGCAGCTCAAAGAGATTGGTTGTCAGTATGTGATATTGGGCCACTCAGAAAGACGTGCCTTGGGTGAAAGTGATGAAGTGATAAATAAAAAAATAAAAGCTGCTTTAGAGCATGATTTGGTACCCGTGATCTGTGTTGGTGAAACTTTTGAAGAGCGTAAAGAGGGTCAAAAAGATTTAGTGATCATGCACCAGGTATATGAAGCTTTGAAAAATATTAAACCCAAAAAAGATCAGAGAATAATCATTGCCTACGAACCAGTTTGGGTGATAGGTACTGGGCAGGCTATTGGTAGTGCGGATGCTTTTTATGCAGCCTCTATCATACAACAAAGTTTATTAGATAGTTTATCAGGACATGATGCCAAATACTGCAGTGTCATTTATGGCGGTAGTGTCAATGCTCACAATATCAATGACTTTGTGGATTTACCCAATATTAGTGGTGCCTTGGTTGGTAATGCTAGTTTGGTAGCTGAAGATTTTTTTGAGATAATAAAAAAAATAAAATAAAAAAATGATCAAACCTTTTAATGAGATGTTGGCTAAAGCTCAAAAAGGTGGCTATGCCATTGGAGCTTTCAATACCTCAAATTTAGAAATTACCTTGGCTATTGCAAAAGCTGCAGCCAAGCTCAAGGCACCAGTCATTATCCAGACATCAGAGTCAGCGATCAAGTATTCCAATTTGCCCACCATCTACAATCTGATCAAAAATGTAGCTGAAACTGTAGCCAGTAAGGTGCCAGTAGCTATTCATCTTGATCATGGTAAAGACTTGTCAATTATCCAAGAATGTATTAAAATAGGCTACTCTTCTGTGCATATTGATGCCTCAGAAAAGGATTTTGCTACTAATGTGAGATTGAGCAAAAAAGTCCAACAATTAGGCAAAAAAGCCCATTGTTTGGTACAGGCAGAGCTGGGTTCTATTTTGGGTAAAGAAGGTTTAGTTCGTTTGGAAAAAGGCGAGATCAGCATGGAGGAATTGATGACCGATCCAGAGCAAGCCAAGAACTTTGTCAAATTGACCAAAGTAGATACACTGGCAGTTTCTGTTGGTACTATTCATGGACGTTTTGTGGGTATTGAAAAAGTAGATCAAGCTAGATTAAAAAAAATACATTCTTTGGTCAAGTTGCCATTAGTCTTGCATGGTGGATCTGGTTTGCCACCTAGGGATTTCAAGGAAGCAGTGGCCAATGGTGTGCGTATAGTAAATATTGATACCAATTTGCGTGTAGCTTTCAAGAAGGCTTTGTGGCGAGGTATGAATCATGAAAAAAATATGATTGATCCACGAGCAATTTTGCAACCAAGTACTGACGCCATGCAGGCAGAAGTAGAAAGAATAATCAAAATTTTGGGTAGCGCCAATAAGGCGTAACATTATGTGGGATATTTTACTTATCATATTAATATTAGCTTCCGGATTTTTTATAGTAAAAATGTTGCTGCGCAAAGCACCACATTTATCTAATATTAATGTCAATAATTTACCGGAAATTAAAGCTGAACGACAAAAACAGATTATTTTGCGTGGTCGTTTGTATCGTATGATGCAAGAACTATCTGCTAAGTTCAAAAAAACTTTAGAACCGATAAATGATCAGTTGAATTTACATTTTAAAAATTATTATCAACGTTTGAGATCTTTTGAGCATGAGCTCAAAAGTAAGGGTGAAAGACAATTGAGTGCCTCTGTAGATAAATCTCAGACATTAGACAGCCTACTAGTAGAAGCTAGGCAGTTGATCAATAATGAAGAATATCAAAAAGCTGAGGATAAATTGATTGACTGTTTATCTCTGGATGAGCACAGTGTCGAAGCTTATAAACTGTTGGTCGATCTATATCGTGCACGCAAGCAATACGATGAAGCCAAAGAGACTTTGGAATATTTGCTCAGATTGACTCATGAAACCGATTCTAGTATTTATTTTTCTTTAGCAGATATTGCCAAAGAGCGAGGCAATTTGAAGCAAGCAGAGGATGACTATTTGCGTTCTATTTCATTATCAGATGACAATTATCTATATTTTTTGAATTTGGCTGAAGTATATTTAGAGCTTGATGACAAAGAAAAAGCTTTGAAGACTGCCCAAAGAGCTTATATTTTAGCCCCAAATAATCCAAAAATTCTTGACTTTTTGATAAATCTTTGTATAATTATCCAGGATCGATCACTAGCAGTTGACTATTTGGAACAGCTCAAAGCTGTAAATCCAGAGAACAATAAGATTATAGATTTTAATGCTAGGATTGATAATTTATCGTAGATAAATATATTGGTATGGGTCGGTACCGAAGTGGTCAACCGGGACAGACTGTAAATCTGTTGGCATCAGCCTTCGGGGGTTCGAATCCCTCCCGGCCCACCATTAGACTTTGTGTATATTGTATTAGTAGTACAGAATATAATGCCCAAATATTTTACGTACTTAGCAAGGTGTAGTGATAACACACTGTATACTGGCTATACAGTCAATATCAAAGATCGTGAAGCGAAGCACAATAAAGGTGAGGGGGCGAAATATACAAAATCTAGAAGACCAATCAAGATAGTGTATTGGGAGAA
>CAYRIU010000040.1:0-1789 GCA_964424615.1 uncultured Gammaproteobacteria bacterium
TACTAAATTTAGCTCCAGTTATGATAAACATGTCTATAAGGGTATTGATAAAAAATTTACACCAAAGATGAAATATATATCCAAAGAAAAATTTCCATATAATTGCGAGATTACGGTTTATGGTCAAGACAAACTTTCTATCATCAATTTTCAAAAAGATATACTTATCGGTGTTATTATAGAAGAAAAGACCATTGCTGATATGATGCGGATGATTTTTGAATTAGCCTGGGTTGGTGCTGATAAGATAAATGAAAATTAAAAGACAAGAAAAATTACATTAAAAAAACAGCCGCGTTTGACGCGGCTGTTTTTTGTTTAGTCTAATTTTTCCACTTGCTTTATTAATTTTTCATATTCAGCGATCATAGGATGTTCCCAAGATTCTTGGAAGGCTTTTAGCATTTCTCGCTCAAACCACATTTTTTGTTCTTTGCCGCGGTTAAACTTGGGCCAAATATCTGAGCCCATGGTTTTGTGTGTTTCGATAATACTTTCTAGATTATGGATTTTATCGGCGATAGATACTGCTTTAGTCTCTACACTAGCATTTTTGACATCATTAATATATTTTTTCTTTCTAGTTTCCCACTCCAATTTTTTGTCCTCTGATAGGGGCAAGATAATATCTACTACTTTGTCACCCAGCTCTTGGCGTAGTTGTTGTTCAGTAACATCAGTATCTTCTAGTACATCGTGCACCAAAGCAGCAGCAATAGTTTCATCAGAAAATCCCAGGCGAGCTAGTTTTTTCGCCACCATCATGGGGTGGATGATATATGGTGAGCCATCAGTTTTGCGGACTTGCTGGCCATGAGCCAGTAGCATTATACGCAGAGCTTTTTCTACTATGTCCATATTATATTAAAGAAAATATTTTTTCTCGCATATCTTTGGTTATCATATCCCAGTCATACTTTTGTTCCACCATTTTTCGTGCTGTATCAGTAATTTTTTTGGTTTTTTCAGGATTACTCAAGATATCTTTGACTGCCATAGCAATTTGTTCTGGACTATTTTTTTCTACGGCCCAAGCAGTAGACTCTTTGTCAGGATTTTTTTGGGCATCAAAAATAAATTCAGCTAAACCACCTTCTTGGGTGGCGATGACCGGAAGTCTTGAGGCCATGGCTGATAAAAAAGCATTGCCCAAGCCTTCTGACCTACTGGGGCAGACAAAAATATCTGCAGCTTTACGATATTTGGTTATTTCAGAGCGATCTACTCGACCGGTAAAAATAACTCTATTTTCTAGTTTTAATTCTTTGGCTAGATCTTTTAACATTTGTTCATCTGGGCCATCACCGACTACCAAGAATTTTATATTGGCAGGTAGTAAAGCCAAGGCTCTGATCGTATCATCATTAGCTTTTTGGTGTACTAGACGAGCAGTGTTTACTAGGTAGATTTCTTCAGGTTTCTTATTTAGTATTTTTTTGAGTTCTGATATTTCTTGTTCAGAGGCAGATTCAGCTAAATCACGAGGGTTGGCGCCATTATGAATTAGCTCAATTTTTTCATTAGCTACACCGCGTTTTTTGGCCCAGTCAGCTAAAAAAGTAGAGATAGCTTGTACCTTGTCAGCTTTAGTAATTGCTCTGGTAATTAACGGTGATGCTGGTTTCATAACTTTTTCAATATATTTTGTAGGATCTCCCTCCTGTAGAGTCAGATTATTTTTTACTTTGGGATGTTCGAGCTTTATAGTTTTTGCCGGTACGCTTGCGTTGTTTTTTATCATGGTTCTTACTTCATTTTATTTATTTTTTCTTTGTAGTTTTTTAGCTTT
>CAYRIU010000041.1:0-23662 GCA_964424615.1 uncultured Gammaproteobacteria bacterium
AAAAGAATACATTTCTTTGCTGACTACATCTGTCTCCTCACCAACTGAGCGTTTGAACAAGGCTGTAAATTCTAAAGCTGGAGTATCCAAACGATTGTAGCCATAATTTTTGGCAAAATCATCAACTTTGTCACGCAACCATTGCCAATAATTTTGTTCCTCGGGCAAAATATCTTTCATGCCCTTGACCAACTGTATGGTAGACTTTTTTGCTTTCTTTACTGACATATATTTTAATATTTTGGCAAATTAAAAGTGCTAATTTTATCCCAAGGCCAGCCTCTAAACCAAGCTTTGCCAATAATGCTTTTGCGATCTACTGGACCAAAACGACGAGAATCAAAACTATTGGTCCTATTGTCACCCATGACATAATATTGATTTTCAGATAACTGCACAGAATCAAAAGTGTCTACTCCAAAATCTTCAATATATGTTTCTGCCAATTCTTGATCATTTATATAGACGCGGCCTTTTTTGATTTCTATTTTTTCACCAGGCAAGCCAATGACTCTTTTGATAAAATATATTTGAGGATTGAGGGGATCTTTTAATATCACTACCTCACCTCTAGCTGGATTACCCAGACGATATTCTATCTCATTGATGATCAAATATTATCTATCGTGAAAATTTGGCTCCATAGATGCACCCTTGACTATAAAGGGCTGGACCAAAAAATACCTAATAGGCACAATGATCAACAGAGAGATAACTATGACCTTGAACGATTCAAATAAAAACAAGCCAAGTTTTTTGGCACCACGGGCAAAGACATTCTCCTCTTCCCCCTCATATTGCTCTTTGGCAAAGTCCTCTTCCATTATTTCTGGCTCATTTTCCTCAATATTATTAGGCATTTTTGTATTTTCAAAATTATTTTATATTATCCAATAAAGACGATTATTTAGTAAAATCATTATACACAATGACCATACGAAAAGCAAATAAATAGCTCTAAACAGCTATTAAGACAGCAAATATTCTATTATAATACAGTTATAAAGTAGGGTTGACTTTTGGGGCTATTGTTATTATAATACAGGGACTTTATTCACCAATAAATGTTTTTTTATAATGGGAGATTTTCAAACTAGAGAAATTAATATCACTGATCAAAAAATAGAACAAAAAATTGTCGGACAACACACAGAATCACCTAGTCAGGCAAGTCGTCGATCAGCTAAACGTAGGAAAAATAGACGTTCCTGCTGTTTTATATTTTTAATTATTGTTTTTGCTATCATAGGCACACTATTGTCAGCTAGCAATAATAGTTTTTTGGGTGGTGTAAAAAATAGCTATTTGGTCAGACAAATTACCAACATAATATATCCATCAAAACAGCAAATCAAAGGAGAAGCCGATGACAGAATCAATTTTTTACTCATGGGCATTGGCGGACCAGGTCATGAGGGACCATATCTGACTGATACTATCATTATTGCTAGTTTCAAACCATCTACCAAAGAAGCTGCTTTGTTTTCCTTGCCCCGTGATATGGTCGTACCCTACAATGGATCTTATGTCAAAATCAATGAAGTATATTCTATCGGCAGACAAAAAAATGACCAAGGTGGAGAATTAGCTAAACAAGTGATCGGTGATACTTTCCAGATACCGATACATTATTATGCTGTTGTAGATTTTGACGGCTTTGTCAAAATGATAGATGCCATAGGTGGTATCAAAGTCACAGTAGACAAATCATTTTCTGACTACCAATTTCCCACCTCAGACTACAAAGTGCAAACTGTATCTTTTACAGCTGGAGAGCAAAAAATGGACGGCTTGACTGCTCTACGTTTTGCTCGCTCCAGACACGGCAACAATGGTGAAGGATCTGATTTTGCTAGAATCAAAAGACAGCAAAAAATATTAATAACTGCCAAAGACAAAATATCTTCTTTCAATACTTGGATCAACCCCAAAAAAATTACTGATTTATTTTCCTTGTTGAACCAATACACCAAAACTGATCTCGAGCCATGGGAAGCAGTCAAAATGATTCATCTGACCAAGGGTTCTGATTCACAAAATATTATCACCAAATCTATCGATGATGGTCCTGGCAGCTATCTCAAAGCTGGCTATGCACAAAGTGGTGCTTTTATACTCCAGCCAATAAGTGGTAATTTTGATGCTATCAACAAACTCATCAAGGATATCTTCTCTTATATTCAGATACCACAAGAGCAGGCCAAAATAGTAGTACTAAATGGCACTGCTATACCTGGCCTAGCCCTACAAGCAGTCAGTCACCTCCAACAAATGGGCTACAATGTCTTGAAATACGGCAATGATCAAAATACCAATAAAATTAGCACTATTGTCTATGATTTTACTAAAAATAAAGATTATACAAAAAAATCTTTAGAAGCAGTTTTCCAAACTAAAGCCCAAACTACCATACCACTAGAATTCAACCCTGCTGTCATTGCCGAAAAAATGGATCTCAAAGATAAAGATGGTCAATGGGAAAAACTAGATTTCTTGGTCATACTCGGACAGGATCAACAAATAGATACATCAAAACAACTAGTGCCAACCATAGATCCTAGCTTGCTTACTAGTAGTACTCCCTCATCCACACCAACTAGCACCTCTGCTCAGTAAAAAAGTGCTATAATTAAATAAACAAAACTTTATGGCAAATTTATACAAAGTAGCTATTGTTGGTCGAGCCAATGTCGGTAAGTCGACTCTATTCAATCGCTTGATCTCTCATCAAAAAGCCATTACTTCACGAGAGTCTGGGACTACCCGCGACCGCAACTATTCTGTCTGCTCTTGGAATGGTCTAGATTTTATTTTGATAGACACAGCTGGTCTACAAGAAGAAGGTAATATAGCCATAGAAGAACAAATCCAAAAACAAGCCATCATGGCTGTAGAAGAAGCCGATTTGGTTTTATTTGTAGTAGATACCATCAATGGTGTCATGCCAGATGATAAACTGGCTGCTCAAATGCTAAAAAAACAAAAAAAATCTACTCTACTGATAGCCAACAAAGCAGACAACAATCGCCTGCGCCAACAAATTGCTGATTTTTTCCGCCTGGGATTTGGTGAGCCTATACCAGTATCTGCCAAAAGTGGCAGTGGTTGTGGTGATCTATTGGATGAAATAGTCAAAAATTTATTAGCTAGCAAAAAAAAGTCTAAACTACGAGTTGCTCCAGCAGAAGAAAAAACCATCAAGGTCACCCTCTTTGGTCAGCCCAATGTCGGCAAATCATCTATCATCAATGCCCTACTTGGCAAAGAAAGATTGATTGTCTCACCTATGGCACACACTACTCGTGACAATCAAGATATCTTGATCAACTATCACGGCCAACATCTCACCTTTGTCGACACTGCTGGTCTGCGTAAAAAAAGTAAAAGATTATCAAATATTTTTGAGAAACTCAGCACCAAGCAAAGCATTCAAAGTATTGAAAAATCAAATATTGCTATTTTAGTCACTGATGTATCAAAACCACTCAATAAACAAGATAAAAATCTATTAAAATTAGCTGTTGATGCTGGTAAGGGTATCATCATATTGGCCAACAAGTGGGATTTGATAGAAAATAAAGATACCAATACTATCAATACTTTTAATAAATATTACCGTGATTTTTTTCCTTTTGTAAATTGGGCACCAATTCTATTTACCTCAGCAGCTACCAAGGCACAAGTCAGTAAACTATTGCCACTAGTGACAAAAATCTGGGAAAACATGAACAAAACTATTGATGAAAATGCTCTAGACAAATTACTCAAAAACTCCGTCAAACAGCACAAACCATCACGTGGCAAGGGTAGCAATCATCCATATATTTATCACCTAAAACAAATCGACAGTAATCCGCCAGTTTTTTCTATCAAGGTTGATTTCAAAAGCGATTTACATTTTTCTTATTTCCGTTTTTTGGAAAATCAAATACGCTACAAATTTGATTTTGATGGCGTACCAATTGTAATACGCAAACAAAAAACACAAAATATTAAAGATAAATCATAATATGAAACTCATAGTTGGACTAGGCAATCCCGGCAAGGAATACCAACAAACTAGACATTCTTTTGGTTTCTTGGCCTTGGATGCTTTATTAGCTAAAAAACAACTAAAATGGTCCGAAGATAAAGACTCTCAAGCTTTGACGGCTAGTTTTCAAGATGGCGCAGAAAAAATAATACTCTGCCAACCACAGACATTCATGAACAACTCCGGAGAGGCAGTCCAGAAATTAAAAAAATTCTACAAACTAAAAAATGAAGATATAGTGGTCATCTACGATGATTTGGATTTGCCATTTGGTTTGTTCAAAATATCAGCCAATCGCTCTAGCGGTGGTCATAACGGAATAGAATCAATCATCAAGCATCTAAAATCCCAAGATTTTATACGTATCAGATTGGGTATTGGACCACAAAATAGTAGTGCTGAAGATTTTGTCTTACAAAAATTTAACTCTACGGAAAAGAAAAAACTACCAGAGATCATTGACTCTTGTCATTTAGCACTTGAAATAATATTGAAAGATGACTGGCAAGAAGCAGCCAATAAATATAATTAGATTTGTCTTAACCACTCTAAAAGTGTGCGCACCCCATAACCTACGCCACCAGTAGGTGTATAGGCATTTAGTGGCTTTTCAGCATAAGCAGGAGAAGCTATATCAAGATGTGCCCAAGACACACCTTCATTGATAAACTCCTGTAAAAACAAAGCGGCAGTAATTGCTCCACCATAGCGAATTGTGGCGGCATTACGAATATCAGCTACTTGGCTTTTGTTAAACTCTTGATAATCCTCTTCTAGCGGTAAGGACCACATTTTTTCACCAGTGATTTGACTGGCTTTTTTGATTTCTTGATCAAGCTTTTCATCATTAGAAAACAAGCCTGCTATATTTGGGCCTAGAGCTACCATCACAGCACCAGTCAAGGTAGCTAAATCAACTATTTTTTTGATACCAATTTTTTGTGCATAAGCTAGAGAGTCAGCCAAAGTCACTCGACCCTCGGCATCAGTATTCCAAATCTCTATACTCTTGCCTTGCATGTTGCGGACAATATCACCAGGACGCATAGCTTTGTCAGATGGCATATTTTCACAAGCAGCTATCAAGCCATGTACTTCGGCTTTGATATTGAGCTGGGCCAATACGGAAAATACACCCAAGACAGTAGCTGCACCACCCATATCAATCTTCATCTGATACATACTATCACCTGTCTTGATATTCAAACCACCACTATCAAAAGTCAAACCTTTGCCAACCAAAGCAATCTTATCTTTTGGTTTGATGTTTGGCTTGTAAACCAAATGTATAAACTTCAAAGGTTCATGAGAGCCACGGTCGACAGCCAAAAAAGCATTCATACCTATTTTTTCTACTTGTTCTTTATCCAAAATTTTTACTCTCACTTGCTTATTATCTTTGGCTATACTAGTAGCTACTTCAGCTAAATAAGTTGGTGTCATGACATTGGCCGGCTCATTGACTAGATCACGAGCCAAAATAGTACCACGTGACATTGCTTCTCCTAGTTGCCAATATTTTATAAAATTATTCTTTTTTTCTTTAGCTAGCTCGATAAATATTTGCTCAATCTTGACTGGAATATTTTGTTTGTCAATTTTTTTGTATTTATCAAATTTATAATTAGCTAAAGACAAACCCTCAGCCAAACTATGAGCCAGGCGTTCATAATCAGCTGAGCCCTGTAGCCACTGACTAGCAATCAAGCCAATATTTTTAGCTTGATATTTTTGTAAAAAATTAATCACCATAGCAGCGGTCTCTCGCCAATCCTCTGCAGACAAGCGTCTGGTTTTACCCAAACCAAGCAAAATAACCATTTGGTTCTCCAGTGGCATGACGAAATAATGCTTTTTTTGACCCTGGAACTTCTCTTTTTTAGCTTGAGATATAAAGCTATTTTCTTTGTTTTTAGCAAAATAGCTAATAGCTTTGGCCAATTTTTCACTATCATCAAAAACTGGACAAAATACTGCTTCTAGCTTATTTTCCTGCAAATCCTTACTTATAATTAACTCCATATATTCATTGCTTAATATTGAGGCTAAATTAACATAATCTTACAAAATTGACAAGCAAATAATAATAAATTAAGATAGCTTTGACACAAAAAATAGAACCTTCACACCCCATAACCAGGAGGTAAAAGACCAATGAACGGAGTCACTTTTCACTGCGGTCACTGCGGCATTTCTTTGCAACTCACACCGTTGCTGAGTACACCACTAGAAGTCATCGAGAAGATGTCCTTGTACTGCGCAGAGTGCGGAGGGGAGGTCATGCCACGCATCGGACTGACCTGTAGTCAGTGTGATACATCTATCCAGATTTTACCTGATTGGTACAAGTTGTCGCCCGTGGAGATCAATGAGCGACACGCCTGCTGCTCGGACACTGCATCCTGCACACAACGTCTCGTGGGAAGCCTAATGTCTGAAAGCACGGGCACTCACACACCCAAAGCCACACCTGACAGGAGGTGAATCCATGAAAATCCCCCTGCAATGTTCCAGCAAGCACTGCCACAACGAGGTCCCAACTACCAAAGAAGACCTCAACAAGACACTGGCTCAACTGCGAGCGGAAGTCCGCTACTGCGAAGAATGCCAGGCCCACGCCCAGCAACAGAGGCTACCTGGTATGTGACCCCTGTATATCCGCCGCGCCCAACTCTGCAACAGCAGAGTGAGGCGCGGCGGATCTTTTTTTACAATAAAAAAACTACCTTCAAATCTAGAAGGCAGTTTTTTAAAAAATTAATTTACTGATACTTTGATACTTGGACCCATAGTAGAGCTCAGATGCACAGACTTGATATATGTGCCTTTCATCTGTGGCTTGGCTTTCTTCAATGAATCAATGAAAGCTTCAAAGTTGGCTAGAATTTGTTCTTCAGTGTAGGAAGCTTTACCGATAGCTAGATGAACATTGGCTGTATCATCATTCTTGTAAGTCACCTTACCTTTGGTCAATTCTTCTATCATTTTTACTACATCGGTTCCGATGGTGCCAGTTTTTGGATTAGGCATCAAACCTTTTTGACCCAAAACTCTAGCAATGACAGCTAAATGTTTCATCATGTCTGGTACAGTGATAGCTATATCAAAGTCACATTTACCAGTCTTTTTGATCTCCTCTACCAAACTTTCGCCACCAGCTATAGCAGCACCAGCAGCCAAAGCTTTTTTGACATCAGCCTCTGGTACAAAAGCAGCAATACGCACCTTTTTACCTGAGCCATGTGGCAAATTGACGGAAGCTCTGACAATTTGCTCACCTTTTTTGGGATCAATACCCAAATTGGCGTGAGCTTCTATAGTAGCATCAAATTTGAGACTGGCTGTTTCTTTGACCAATTTCACTGCTTCTTGAGCTTCATAAACTTTTGTGCTGTCTATTTTAGCCTTAAAATTTTTCAATCTCTTGCCGATTTTCATATTATTTAACTTTGCAGAGGTCCAAACGCTTTATCGACTAAACAAAGCTCCCTCCTTTGATTTAAAAATTATTCTTGGATTTTGACACCCATCTGTCTAGCTGTGCCAGCAATGATACGCTTGGCAGCTTCTAAATCAGTAGTATTAAGATCTGGCATTTTGGTTTTGGCAATCTCAGTCAACTGAGCGTCAGTCAAAACACCGACTTTGTCTTGCAATGGTTTACCTGAACCTTTTTCCAATTTCAAAGCTTTTTTGATGAGTTCAGAAGCTGGGGCAGTCTTCAAGATAAAATCAAAAGTGCGATCAGTATAGATAGTCATCTCTACAGGAACGACTTCACCCATTCTATCTTTGGTAGCATCATTGAATCTGACTACAAAATCTTGGATGTTCAAACCATGTGGTCCCAAGGCAGTACCGACTGGAGGAGCAGGAGTAGCCTTGCCACCAGGAATCTGCAATTTCACTAATTGTTTAATTTCTTTTGCCATATAATTTCATTAATATCTTTATATTTTATATTATACTTTCTTAATTTGTAAAAAGTCTAACTCTACTGGCGTCTCGCGACCAAACATAGATACCAATACTTTGGCTTTACCACGAGCTTCATCGATGTCAGAAACTTTACCTTCATAATCTTTGAATGGTCCATCCACAATTTTGACCAACTCGCCAATTTCAATATCAATCTTGTACTCTGGCTCTTCTTGGCCCATGCGTTGCAATAATGACTTCATCTCTTCGTCAGAGACAGGTGTCGGAGTAGTACCAGAACCGACAAAACCCGTGACGTTTGGTGTATTACGTACTACGTACCAAGAAGCATCCGTCACAATCATATTGACCAAAACATAGCCAGGAAAAATCTTTTCCTTTATGGTTTTACGTTTACCATTTTTGATTTTAATTTTACTTTCAGTAGGAATGAGAATATCAAAAATCTTATCCTCCATATCCATGGATTCTATTCTCTGATGTAAATTTCTGGAAACGTTTTCTTCATAACCAGAATAAGTATGTAAGACGTACCAGCGTCGACCTTGTTGAGCTGTTTGCTTTGGCATAGTTGTCTTTAATTTAGTTTATTTAATCAATACTAATTCTAAAATTTTACTCAAACCATAGTCAGCGGCGCCCAAAAAAGCTGCTACAATCACGGAAATCAAAATCACAACTAAAGTATGGTTTATGGTAGTCTGACGACTTGGCCAAACCACTTTAGCTAATTCTTCCCTAGCTCCCTTGAAATAATCAGTTAATTTGCTCATATTATGGAAAAAATAAGTTCTTTAAAACAGCTTGAGAAGCTGTTTAATGTGCCGATAGTATATCATAAAGAAAAAGTTTTGGCAAGAGCTTGAAATATTGGACTTTTGGGGCTCATTTTATAGAAAAAGCTTAATCTTTGAACCCTAAATGACCTTTTGCAAATAGGCTAGCAAGTAGTTCCGCTTATAGTTTTGGCCAGCAAATCTAGTATAGCCTGATCTTTTGCTTATTTTTTGGACCTTGAAATAAGCACCATATACTTTACGAAAATCCTCTTCACTAAAAACTCTTTCTGTCAGATTCAGATCTTTGATTATATAAGTATCTTCTTCTGGACCAGGACTGATTTTCAATAAATTTTTAGCATTTTTATCACCGTCTTTGCACAAAGCTCTGACAAAAAAATAGCCACCAACTTTCAAAACACGATTAACTTCTTTTAGATAAACTAATCTTTCTTTTTCATTTAAAGAATTAGAAGATGTAATATCCAATACTATATCAAAATATTGATCAGTAAAAGGATATACCGAGCCCATGCTTTGTTTAATATACTCAACACTACCTGGCGTGGATATTGCTTTGGCGCGTTGCCTAGCTATATTAATAGCTGTATCAGAAATTTCTAGACCAACAACCTGATTACCAAGCTCAGCTAAATAATTAGCATTACGACCAGTGCCAGATCCAAGATCCAAAATTTTCAAATTATCTAATTCTAGCTTGGCTTCTTTTTTTAAATATTTGAAAAAACGCAAAGTATCATTTTGCGGTTCAGATTTTTTGGTCACTAGTTTAGGATCTTGATATTCTTCTTCCCAAGTAGAAAATTGAGCCATTTTATTTTTTTAAAAATATACGCCAATTATTTTTATTGTAAACTTCTTGCCAGTTATTTTCGCTGATGAGATATTTTGGTATTTCGATCAACATATCCTGACCGCCATTGGGATAATTATCTGACCAAAAATTCAAAATAAATACTCCCAAATCTTCGCTTGGTTTTTCATCATAAAAAAGCAAACTATCAATCTGGGGATTTTGACCCTGATCGATGATATTTATAAAATATTTAGAGTCTTTGGCTTGTGACATAGCTCTAATCTCTGCCAGACGCTGACTATACTGCGTGGCTGGATGACTGAAGTGAGGATTAAAAGCAATATAGTATGAAAGTGGTAGATAAATATTTAATTTGGCTGTACCACTAGTCAACCAAGTGCGCGACTGATAGTCGGACACCGTTTGCCTGATATCCTCTGCCAATTGTTGGGAGCTAAAATCTGGCTGCAAATCATTTTGGATCTGCTGTATGATATTTGGATTGTCAATCCAACGAATCAATGGTAGTTGAGAAAATAATATAATTAAAAAAACGAAAAAAAATATTTTCAACCTGTCTGGCGATTTTACTAACAATACTTGATATACTTTGATCAGACCAAATGCTAAAGCAACTACCAAAGCCGCCACAGTCAAAAACATAAACGGCTTATAGGCTTGTATCGGGTGATAGCCTAGTAAATACAAAATAATACTAATCAACTGATAAAAATAAGACAGGATGACTAGCCAAGCCATATGCCTGACAACTATATTTGTTTTATAAAAATAAACCAAAGAGCCTAAACCCAGTAGGAGTAACAATGAAGACCAAGTCAATGCTGACCAAGGATTAAAAGTAAACAAATCAGAAAAAACAAAAAATTTGGCTTGCCAATTCTCTATGCCATATTTGATAAAAGATATCAGCAGTGGTAGCCAAAATATAGCTGAAACTAGCGCTATCAATATGCCATTGATAAAAAATCTTTTGAGCTGAACTGTTTTGTCACTAGCCCTCAGAGCTAAAACAAAAATAAGTGGTAATAAAATAAACCACCAAAAATAAAAAAGTAAAAATAATAAACCAGCACTCAAACCTAAAAACAAATATTGCCACTTGCTCCACTTCTGCTCTGTCGACAATACTGACCAAAATATTAGCCAGACAACACACAATAACCCCGACAAAGCTTCGTATGGCTTGAAAATTATGGCACCAAAATCATGAAGCAAAAATAATAGAATTGGTAACAACACAAAAAACCAATCATTACTAAAAATAGCAAATTTATTTTTATCACCTTTAAAAATTTTACTCCAAAATAATTTTTGCCAATAATAAGTCCCCCAAAACCACATAACCAAAGTACCCAAAATCCCAACCTTAGCAGCTGCTATGCCATTACTGACAAAAAGCTTGGCTACCAAACCAGTCAGCCAAAAATACAAAGGAGGATAAAAATTTGGTAGCCAGCCATAATAAAAATCGCGACTAGCATCACCAAACATGACATGACCCAAGTAGCCAGCTACAAAAAGCTCATCGCCAATAGTACCCCACCACATAGTCCGCAAATCCTTGGCCAAAATAATATAAAACAAAACAATCAAACTACCAAAGATACTCAAAAAATAAATTGGTCGTCCGCCAACTGGCGGATTACGCCAGTAGCCAAATAAAAAAAACCCAACAAAAATCGCCAATAACAATTTGCTACCAGCTAAAATATTTAAAGTCTGTAGGCTAATGACTTGGTCCATGTCGTATAAAAAACATGAACTTGAAATAATCCAAATTCATGTAAAGTTTATTATTTTATGATGATACTCTGATAAAAAGTTTCAAATTTATCATCTTTGATGGCACCATTGCCGACCTGATAAATCATCTTATCTTTGCTGATAAACACCACTTCACTATACCAATCTGGAATAGTAGCTGTAGTGACTAAAACTTTTGTAGCTGATAAACCATTCACAGTAATTTTTTCTTTGGTCACCTGCCTGTCAGTAAATTGCTTACCGATCTCAGCAATCAGTTTATCTACTGTAGTATATGAACTTTTATATATTTGCATGCCCCACAAAACATCCTCGCCCATAGTAGGTGGAGTTAAACTAATACCAGAAACCTCACCTACCTGGCTACTGATAGTATCCTCAACCTTCCAGCTCTTTGGATAAAAAAACGATAAATTATAATTAACACTGTCATATTTGACCCATTCCTGAGGAGCATTTTCATCTTGCTTAGCCAAATCCTCTGCTTTCTTTTGTTCTTCAGCTAATTTTTGTTCTAGTTCTAGGGATTTATTAGTAGCTTCTTCAGTTTGCTTAGCTACTTCCTTGACCTTGTCATCACCTTGCTTTTTTTGCCAAGAGTAGACTAAACCTCCTACTACCAAGGCAGTAACAACCACAGCTAGAACTAAACCTAATACTACGTGACCAGAGCGTTCAATAAATTTTGATTTCATATATTTTTAAATACTAAATAAATTATATATCCAAATTTTTAACTGACTTAGCATGAGTTTGAATGAATTTTTTTCTTGGTGCTACATCAGCGCCCATCAAAATCTCAAACACCTCATCAGCCTTGGCTGCCTCATCAATAGTTACTACTTTCAAAATCCTAGATTCAGGATTCATAGTAGTCTCCCAAAGCTGAGTAGGATTCATTTCACCCAAACCCTTGTAGCGCTGCATATTTAATTTTGGAGATTTTTTGGCTGTCTTTTCCGTCTCTTCTTCCAACTCCTCATTTTCTTCGTTGGCACTTTCACCGACCAACATATCCAAATCACCAATGTTTAATTTTTTCTTTAATTTTTCTAAATCTTCTTCATTGTAAACATATTGTATATCTTTGCCTTGCTGAATACGATAAAGTGGTGGCTGGGCAATATAAATATGTCCTTGCCTGACCAATTCTGGGAAATGTCTGTAAAATAAAGTCAAAAGCAAAGTCCTGATATGAGCACCATCAACATCGGCATCAGTCATGATGACAATGCGATCATAGCGCAAATCTTCTATATTAAAAGCTTCTGAGATATTGGTACCGAGTGCAATGATCAAAGATTTTATTTCATTGTTGGCTAGCATTTTATCCAAGCGAGCTCTCTCGACATTCAAAATCTTACCACGCAAAGGCAATATCGCCTGAAATCTACGATCACGACCTTGCTTGGCTGAGCCACCGGCTGAATCTCCCTCAACGATAAATAACTCCGACTCTTTGGGGTCACGACTAGAGCAATCAGATAGCTTGCCAGGCAGAGTCAAGCCTTCTAGCATGCCCTTGCGCAATACTGTCTCACGTGCAGAGCGAGCAGCTAAACGAGCTTGGGCAGCCAATAAACATTTGCTCAAAATTTCTTTGGCATCACGTGGATTTTCATCCAAGAATATTTCTAAAGACTCAGCAAACACTGACTCGACTATGGGCCTGACTTCGGCATTGCCTAGCTTAGCTTTGGTCTGACCCTCAAACTGTGGATCTGGCAATTTGACGCTGACTATAGCTGTCAAACCTTCGCGCACATCATCGGAGGTTAGATTGTCATCCTTTTCTTTCAAAAAGCTATTCTTGCGAGCGTATTTGTTGAGTACGCGAGTCAAAGCAGCCTTGAAGCCAACCAAATGCATACCACCTTCGATGTTGTGAATGTTGTTGGCAAAAGAATACATCACTTCACGAAAATCAGTAGTGTATTGGAAGGCTACTTCTACTTGAATATCATCTTTGGTTTTATTTACATAAAAAACTTTTTCTTGCTTTACTTCATTGTTGAAATTGAGGTGACGAATATATGAGGCAATACCACCTTCAAAATAATAACGATATTTTTTGAGGTCTTTGGGATCACGCTCATCATAAATATTTATTTTTACACCCTTGGTCAGATAGGCCTGCTGACGCAAATGCTCTACCACTATGTCCCAATCGTATTCCAAAACTGTAAAAATAGTAGGGTCAGCTTGAAAAATCTGAGTAGTACCAGTGCTATCAGCTTTACCGATTGGTTTGACTTTGGCTACAGCTTTGCCTCTCCTATATTCTTGCATCCAAATTTTACCCTCACGACGAACTTCGGTACGCATATAGACTGACAAAGCATTAACCACAGAAACGCCGACACCGTGCAGACCACCAGAAACCTTGTATCCGCCACCGCCAAATTTACCACCAGCATGCAAAGTGGTCATGACAGTCTCTAAAGCGGATTTTTTGGTCTGCTTATGAATATCTACTGGAATACCACGACCATTATCAGAAACAGAAACCATATTGTCCGGCAACAATTTTACTTCAATAGTATTGGCGTGACCACCCATGGCTTCATCGATGCCATTGTCAACTACTTCCCAGATCAAGTGATGCAAACCAGCTGAAGCAGTATTACCAATATACATACCAGGTCTTTTGCGTACTGGATCAAGACCTTCAAGTACTGTGATATTTTCGGCTGTATACCCCTCTTTTTTAGCCTTAGCTTTGATTTCTTCCTTAGACATATTGAGTCAATTTAAATTAAAATTTGAGCCAATCTTGGCTGAATATATGCTAGTATTTTAGCACAAAATAGTAAAAAAAACAACCAAAAATTGATTGTTTTTTAACCTTATATTTAGGCTAATATTAGCCAATATTTTATATAAAAATACTACCTTAGCTTCGCTGCAAACTTAGTTTGTAAAACTGTCAAAATATCCGCCATAATCTTATCAACATCCTCAGTCAGTAATGTACGATCATCACTACGGAACTCCAAATGAAAGGCAATGGATTTTTTGTCATCCCCTATTTCCTTACCCATAAAAATATCAAAAGGATCGATATTTTTGATCAAAGCGGAAGTTTTGTGAATATTTTGCACTATATCTTGCCATTGCACTTTTTTGTCCAAGACAATAGCCATATCTCTATTGACGCTAGGAAACTTTGGTAATATTTGGTATTTTTTATTTTGACTAATATGTTTTACAATGTTTGAAAAATCTAAATCCCAAAAACCGACGGATACATTTTGATTATTGGTAGTAAATAAATCTTTTTTTAGTACCCCAAAAAATCCCATCTTAGCTCCATCAATCACAATAGTATGAGCTATCATAGCATATGATAAATTTAAATTTTCAAATGTTATTTTCAAACCCCAATAATCAGCTAGAGATTCTAATAAACCTTTGATCTCAAAAAATAATTTTTCATTATTGCTACTAGTTACTTGTACGCCGGTGAGATGTTTTGATTGTTGAGGTAAATATTTTTTGTGAGTTTGATCAATATAATGATGACTTTTTTCACTCTTATCAAATACTCTTTGCAATTCAAATATCTTGAAATTATCATACCAACGCCAATTACTGGCAGCCATACTGAATAAATTTGGTAACAAAGATGTATTCAGATAGGCCTGTTCGGGGCTGATGGCATTTTTGACTTTGATGTGAGTGCTCATATCAAAATTCAAAATATTGGCCCAAGTCTGATCGGTAAATGGATAAGAATAAACTTCATCATAAGACTGCCCTAAAGTGAGCCATTGTTTGATCTCTCTTTCAGCTTGTACCCTGATATCGATAATAGGCTCTTTGACTTCTAGTTTGGGTAATTGCAAAGGAATCTTATCATAGCCATAGATACGAGCTACTTCTTCTACGATATCTTCTGGGATAGATATATCCTTGGTAGCTCGAAAACTTGGAACTTTGATAGTATATTTTCCTTTTTTGTTCACTACTTCAAATTGTAATCTCTGTAAAATATCTACAATCTCCTTGCTGGGTATAGCCACCCCAAAACGATCATTGATCAATTGCTCACTAACTTCTAGAGTGATTGCTGAAAAAGGATTATTGTCTATATCGGCTACTTCACTAGTGACTTTGGCCTCTGGACAGACTTTGCTGACAAACTCTACTACTCTACCCAAAGCCACCATAGTCAACTCTGGATCAAGTGATTTTTCAAAACGAGTGCTACTCTCACTTCTGAGGTTCAAAAATTGTGAAGCTTGACGAATACTGGAAGCTTTAAAATTAGCTGACTCAATCAATACCTCAGTAGTGTCTGAGCTAATCTCGCTATTCTGACCACCCATGATGCCAGCGATAGCCAAATATTTTTGTCCATCACCAATCATCATTACTTTTTCTGACAATTTACGCTTGACACCATCTAGCGTGGTAAATTTTTCAGCTTTTTTGGCGGAGCTGACTACGATATTGTGGCCACTCACTTGCCTAGCGTCAAAAGCATGAAGAGGTTGACCCAATTCATACATGACATAATTAGTGATATCTACGATATTGTTGATTGGTCTGATACCCACTGCTTGTAGTTTGATCTTTAGCCACCAGGGTGATTCAGCTACTACAATGTTGCTCAACAAAATCGCACTATACCTATAGCAATCTTTGTTTTGAATATTGACTTTGATTTTAGACTTAGCATCTCCCTTGATTGGGCTGTGTGGGTAAGGGCTCAATTTTAATTTATAAATAGCTGCCAACTCTCTAGCTAGACCATATTGTCCCCATAGATCTGGACGGTGATTCATTGATTTGTTATCAATATCCATGATCACATCATCAAGTTCTAATAACTGACTCAATTCTTGACCAGGCTTACCAGGAAAGGATGACAAATCCAAAATTTCTCTTTCTGATGATTGATGAAATAAATTGGCTAAACCTATCTCAGGCACAGAAACTATCATACCCTGACTCTCGACACCACGTATCTTGGCTGGTGCTAGCTCCACCCAATCACCTTGTCCGTGCCATCTGACACGACTACCGACAGTAGCTACAGCCACCAACATGCCTTTGCTCAAATTTGTACCGCCACAAACTATTTGTTCGGTAGTTTTACCAATATTGACCTGACATACTTGTAGTAAATCAGCTTGAGGATGCTTGGCTATCTCTACTATTTGACCAACTACTATGCCTTTCAATTGTTCAGCTTGCAATGTGATATCCTCTACTTCTACTGTAGACATAGTCAAAGCCAGTTCCAATTCTTTTGGACTGAGATTGTTTGGAAGTTTGAGCCAATTTTTTACCCAATTTAATGACAGATACATATTAAAACTGTTTTAAAAATCTTAAATCACCAGATTGTAATAAACGAATATCATTGATCTTGTATTTCATCATCACCAACCTAGTGAGCCCCAAGCCAAAAGCAAAACCAGAATATTCCTGTGGATTGACTCCACCATTTTCCAAAACTTTTGGATGAACCATACCACAGGGCATCAGCTCTACCCAGCCAGATTGTTTGCAGACTGAGCATCCTGCTCCATCACATACTAGGCATTGTATATCTAGCTCAAAGCCAGGCTCCACAAAAGGAAAAAAACCAGGACGTAAACGGACATTGACATCTGTCTGAAAAACTGCTGACAACAAAGATTTCATGACCGCAATCACGTTGCCGATATTGATACCACGATCTACCAACAAGCCTTCTAGCTGATAAAAAGTATGTTCATGAGAGGCGTCGGTAGATTCATTGCGAAACACGCGACCAGGAAAAATACCGCGAAAAGGAGCTCCATATTTTTCTAGCATTCTCACTTGTATATTGGATGTTTGTGTGCGTAGTAAGTGGCCATCATCCAGCCAAAAAGTATCTTGAGTATCACGCGCTGGATGATCATCGGGAATATTGAGGGCTGTAAAATTGTAAAAATCTGATTCTAGCTGCGGACCATCAAAGACTGTAAAGCCCATCTGAGCAAAAGCTCTCTCAATCTCTTGCTGCACCTGAGTATTGGGATGTAGATGACCTAGTTCATGTCTAGTACCTGGCAAAGTAGGATCAAAATCGACAATACTTGCATCATCAGAATTGATATTACGTTCTAATTTATTAAAAATATTAACCAACTCATCTTTGACTTCATTGGCAATCTGACCAATGACCGGACGTTCTTCGGCTGCTACATTTTTTATATCTTTCAATAATGAAGCTAGTTCGCCCTTGCGTCCTAAGTATTTATTTTTTAAATCAGCTAAAATCTTGCTATCCTTTATTTCTCCAAGTTCGTCTTTAGCTTGATTCAATAATTTTTTTAATTTAGCTTCCATGCTATTAGCAATTATTTTTATTAATTATTTTTATGATTGAAAATTATCAGATTGGTTGTGCTTGAATAGCAAAATCAAAAATTCTAAAGTAGCGGCTGCTAGTATTAACAAAACCATATTCCACCAAGTCAAGATACGAATAGACTGCAACAACAAAGTCACCACCAAGGCTCCTGCCACGATGATAGCTTGGCGAAAAGATTCGACTACTAGATAGCGTAAAATCATACGCTTGCGTAGCAAAAGTATGCGAGCTAAAAAACCAACAATAGACAGTGTGCCGGCTGTAGCCAAAAATAAGGCTAAATAAAACAAGGTAAATATCACCCAATTAGCCTCTTGGGGATCAAAATTGAATATAATAGTAAAAAAACCCACCCAAGCTATGATGGTGGCTATACCCATAATCAAACTGTAATTTTTGGCGGTCATTTGACTATATTTTACACAAAATACCCAGAAAAATCAATGTGCTACTTTAATAAAATCAAACCGCTAATAATCTCCTTACCTAGCGAAATATTTAGACTATGAATAAAATCTTTTTCCCGAGTTTCTAAATAAAAAGCCATATCTTTGTCCAAAACAGCCACTACAATAGACGCACCCTGAATATAGACAGCCTGCCCCTTGCTCATCGCCTGGTCACCAAACCATTGTTCTAAAATATTATTAGCAGCTTCAACAATAGCTGACTGAAATATTTTTTGTTCCAATCCGCTTTTTTTGATACGTTTATTTGCTAGATCTTTGAAGCTGTGCCAAGGCATATTTTTATTTATTTAATTTTGCATATGGACAAATCTGAGCAAAGTCACAAGTGTTGCACACATGCCCTGGTGTAGCTGTAAAATCAACAGCTAAAATTTTCTCGATCATATCTTGAGCCCAGACTTTGACCTTTTCTTTATCTTTGCCAGTACCGATAAAAGTGACTGGCTTATTGGCTCCCAGATAATAATAGGTCAGACTAGCTACTTGGCTTTGAAAAATCTCTTCGGCGGCAATCTGATAAATTAATAATTGTTTTTTCTCGGCAAAAGTGATCTTGTCATCTTTGACCTTGCCAGTTTTGTAGTCAATAATATGCCAAGTACCATCGACATTGCTATCTACTCTATCAATCACTCCTCTGATAGTATAGTCACCGACCTTGAGATTGAAACCTTTTTCTAGATAAAGAGTCTGTGGCCAATGACCAGTGTTGAGCTCAAAATATTCTTTTAGTATCCTTTGACCCTCTAGCTTATATTTTTCTTCTTCTGATTTTGAGTCATACCACTCATCTATCCATGACTCTTCATAAAAATCTAAAAGTTCTTTGATGCTTGGTTCTGTAGATTTTTGTTTTTGATCAAACAAATCAGCTTGTACAGCACCGCGACGCTCGGCTATGAGTTCGAAAAATTTTTGTAAGGTACCGTGCATGCTCTTACCAAAACTAAAATGGCCATTACCAATAGTCGGAATCTTGGCAATATAAGCATAAAAATATTGACGCGGACAACTCTCAAAAGCCGTTAACTGCGAAAAAGAAAAATGTTTTGGCGTCGGATATTTTACTTTTTTGACTGCGACTGAAATTTTGGCATTTTCTGTGTCATTCTTTTTGTTGGCTTGGGCTTTGAATTTTAAATTTAACTCACTCAAAAACTGTGAAGGTTTTTTGTCACGCTGACCACCGTAGTCTTTGGCCAAAGTCAAAAATACTGCCTGCTTGGCTCTAGTCAAAGCCACATAAAACAAGCGTCTTTCTTCTTGTAAGTGAGCATCGCCAGTTGGCAACTTTTCTTTGATAAAATCTTCAGGCATCTCTATAGGATCCTTGCGCTCAGTACTAGGAAAACGTAGATGTACCAGATTGGTCACAAAAACATATTTGAACTCCAAACCTTTGGCAGCATGTACAGTCATCACCTTGACCACATCTGGCCCCTCATCAGTATCCTGAGCCAAGGCACCAGCTTCGCCAGACTCAAGCTCTAAATCAAAAGCTTGTAAAAATTCATGTACCGTCGTGCCCTGCAGAGCCTCTTCTTCCCAAGCTCGCACTTTTTTATAAAACTGATTCAAAAAATTTAACTGCTCTTGATTGTAAGCTGTCTGCTCAATAGTCAATAATTGCAGATACCCACTATCTTCTAGCCAAGTATAAATCAATTGGGAAACTGGCTGTGTCTTGGCCAGATTAGTATGCTTAGCTAGAGAACTCAAAAAACTATCTATAATCTTTTTTTCAGCTGCCTCAATCTTGATCTCCCCTTGATAATGATTCAGAGCATGATACAAACTCCAATTTTTTTTATTGGCCAGATGACTGAGATCGATGATGGTTTCAATATTGAGATTAAACAAAGGTAAACTCAAAATCCTAAACAAAGACGTAGACTCATGATAGTTGTCTAGCAATTTGAGATAAGCCATAATATCCAAGGTTATATCCTGAGTGTATAAACCTTTGGAAGCTACATACTGATGTGGCAGACCTACTTTACGCATAGTAGAGACAAAGCCACTAGCCTGTTCATTGGCGCGGACCAAAATAGCAAAATCAGACCACTGTAAATCTTTGTTAGATTTTTTGAGAGTAATAATTTTGTTAATCACACCGTCAATCTCAGCAGTTTTGTCAGTGTATTCCAACACCTGCACTTCACCTTTGTCACTGCTATGACTGATTAATTTTTTGCTAAGTTTTTGTTCGCTAATCTGATATTGGTACTCTAAACGATCAGGATTGTTTTGCTGAATAAAATCATAAGCGCAATCCAGTATCAGCTGACCAGAACGATAATTGTCGACCAAAAAAACTTCGCGAAGCGCTAGCTGAGCGTCCGCCGTAGCTTCAGCGGAGGCGGACTTTTTACCACTATACTCCTCTTTGAAATTTAAAATATTGGAAATAGCGGCTCCTCTAAATTTATAAATCGCCTGATCATCATCACCGACAACCATGAGATTATTTTTTGGCGCAGCAATTAATTTTATCAATTCATATTGAGCCCAATTAGTGTCTTGAAATTCATCCACTAAAACATATTTAAATTGCTCACGAAATTTTTTCAAAATGATCGGACGTTCTTTCAATAATTTAATAGTATAGTTTATCAAATCACCAAAATCTAAAGCATTGCTATCCAATAATAACTGCTGATAGACATGATAAGCATTGGCAATCTCTTTCAGACGCTTGGCCTCCTGATCTGCATCTTCTCTGTCTTTGGCCAAATCCGTATCCAGCTGGATTTTCTCAGCGTGTGCCAAATAATCTTCTGGATAAACTACTTCGTCTTTGCAACGAGAAAAATGATTAAGTAAGGCATGAATAAATTTGGTAGGATTTCCTAATGGTCTATAATAATCCAAATCAAAACGATCAAGGTTTTGTCTGACTAGCATCCAGGAAGCAGTCTTGTCTAACAATTTAAAATCATTGGGCAAACCAATATCTAGTCCATAATTTTTCAAAACTCTCTCACAAAAACCATGAAAAGTATTGATCCACAAATCAGCATAACCAAGTGGCAATAGCTTATCAACTCTTTCTACCATCTCACCGGCCGCCTTATCAGTAAAAGTCATGGCCAATATCTCATCAGCTTTTGCTCTGCCCTGCTCTATCAAGTAGGCAATGCGCTGACTAATCACTGTAGTCTTACCAGTGCCAGCACCGGCAATCAAAATAATCGGCCCCTGATCATGGGTCACGGCCTGATATTGTGTGGCATTCAAAGTCGATAAGTCCTGTGGCATATAAAGCATTTTAACCAATATCAGTAAAAAAGGCAAAATGAAAAGGCCCTTGTTATAACCTCCTTTGGTAAACAAGGGCCTGTGCCCTGTATTTGGGCGATTGTGGAGCAATCAGTCCACCAGGATGTCGACCAGCACTTGGTCGGCAGTGAAAGAACGACGCCCGGGGGGCGGAGACAGGAAAAGTGAGGTCACCTGGAACCCGCCATTCAAGGCACGCTCCAAGTTCGCCTTTTCCTTGTCCGTGACTTCGCCATGTCGGAGGAGGACCTCAGCCTGAGCCAGGATCTCCCTGACAAAGAGCTCCTTGCCGGCCCTCATGTCAGAGACATGGGCGGCACGCTCTTCCTCCAGAGAGGAAAACTTCTGGCGACCGCCGTAGGCCAGACAATCGGCATGGTGGGCAATGAACAGGTTCAGCACGCCATGATGGGGAATGCTGATCTCGGCGATATCGTTGATCAGCTCCTGCGTCACGGCACAGCCGAGACGATGACGGAGAGTCCCACCAGGACGCGAGCGTGGCACCACGATGTGGTTGCCAGCCAATCGACGCGTGCACTGCACAGCTGCATCCATGAATCTCGGATCAACGCAGTTGACCACCACACCAGGGGCAGATACTACTCTGGACAATACACTTCCTCCTTGCAAGCGTTCCATTTGCATGTGGGAGCTTTGGCTCCCGTGAAAAAGGAAAAAATATTATACTTTAAAAACAAAAAAACGTCAATAGACATTTTTTTGTAATAATTATTTGTGATAAATTTTATTCCAATACTGTATAATCAAGACCCTGTGGCACTGGCTTGGAATAAGCCAACACTATCTCCATATCAGTAGGCACATCTGGTCTCAACATTTCTCTGACAGTACGCAAATCTTTTTGATAGGCAGCCTCTTCTTCTTGAGCAGAAGCAAAATTGCTACTACCACCGTAAGCACCGCAATCCCAATGCCAAAGTAAAAGTAATTTTTTGACATGATGAAGATTTTTGGAAACTGCTACAATTTTTTCTGAAAAAGACATTTTAAAACCATTATTTTTCAAAACATCTTTAGCACTTCCTGGCCAAGCATAGAGATCAAAATTTTTGTAACCCAAGTGTTTTTCAACAAACTCTTGGTCTGACTCTCTAAAGCGAAAATCAACGCATTTGATGACTGCCAAGGGGCACTCATGCTCAGCTAACAAATCATTTGGTACAATGTATCCCATATTTTTATGCTTTTTAAAGCGAAGAAAAGTTTAGCAAAAATAGCTTAAAAAGTCAATGGTGGGGACACTCAATATATTCTTCGCAAAGAATATCACGATACTGAGTAAAAACTATTTTTATCCTCGTCCCGCCCGCCGAAGTCACGCGTAGCGAAACGAAGGCGGGTCAATGCTACTTACTATTTATTAAAATCACTTGGTGCATGACTACGATTTTTTTTGTATTTCCTAGCAACCTGCAATCTGGCTAATTCTTTCTCCAACTGAGCAGAAAAATAAGCAAATTGCTCAGCATCAACCACCTGAGCAGCCATCAACTCTTGAGCTCTCTTCATAGCTTCTTCGGCTCTTTGTTCATCTATCTCGTGAGCTCTCTCTGCAGTATCTGCCAAGATGACAACTTGGTCAGCCAAAACTTCTATAAAACCACCTGACACTGACATCAAATCTTCTTCTTTACCTTCTTGTCTGACAATGATCTCGCCAGCTTTCAAACTACTGACCAAAGGAATATGATTTGGCAAAATAGTAATCTGTCCAGTAATAGTAGAAACAGAAACTTGGCTCACTTTATCAGCGAACAAAATACGTTCTGGTGTAACAATTTTTAATAAAATTGGTTTCATTATTATTATTTCACTTGCTCAATAGCACCTTTCATATAAAAAGCTTGCTCTGGCTTATCATCGTGCTGACCATCTAGGATTTCTTTGAAACCTTTGATAGTATCTTTGAGAGAAACATATTGTCCTGGTGTACCAGTAAATGTTTCAGCCACAAAACATGGTTGGGATAAAAAATTCTGTAATTCTCTAGCCCGAGCTACAGTTATCTTATCTTCTTCGGATAATTCATGCATACCTAAGATGGCAATGACATCTTGCAAATCTTTGTAGCGCCGTAAAACTTTTTGCACACCACGAGCAGCATCATAGTGCTCTGGGCCCACAATGTCTGGATCCAAAATGAAAGAGCTGGAGTCTAGTGGATCCACAGCTGGATAAAGACCAAGC
>CAYRIU010000042.1:0-16883 GCA_964424615.1 uncultured Gammaproteobacteria bacterium
TTCCCATCTCAACTAATTTGTTGTAGCCCAAATCGTAGCCATAACATTTTTTACAGACACCACGCACGGCTTTACATGTCAAAACAGAACGAATGCGTATTGATTCTGGATCGACTTTGACTATGTGATCGGCCAACTCCTTGGTCACTAGAGTGCCTTTTTTAATTAAAACTTTTTTGCTACCAGATTCTTTGAGATCATCTACCAAGACTCGTCCGATGATACGATCGTGTAGTGGCTCATTTAATGAGCGACTTTCTTCCTTGTCTATCAACAGACCTTCGGTGTCGCCACAGTCATCCTCCAGGACAACAATGTCCTGAGAAACATCAACTAATCTTCTAGTCAAGTATCCGGCGCTAGCTGTACGCAAGGCTGTGTCTGACAAACCTTTTCTGGTACCGTGAGTGGAAATAAAATATTCCAAAACATCCAAGCCTTCGCGGAAACTAGCCTTGATGGGTAATTCGATTACTTCACCAGCTGGATTAATAACCGTACCCTTCAAACCCATGATCTGCAACATCTGAGACCAGGTACCACGAGCACCAGAATTAATAATAGAAGCAATAGAATTTTCTTGATCAAATACTAACTTACATTGTTCGCTGATACGATTTTTGATTTCATTCCAAACCTCGATCACCTTGATGTAGCGTTCGTGATTGGTCAACAAACCATCATTGTACTGTTCTTTGATTTCCTCTACTTGTTGCTTGGCTTCTTTGATAAAAGCGGCCTTGGCTGGGACCTGTGGAATATCGTCCATACCCCAAGACATGCCAGATGAAGTAATATAGCGGAAAGTCAAATCTTTGACATCGTCCAACAACTGTACCATTCTATCGTGTGGCAAGACTCTAAAAGATTCGGCAATGATATTTTTCATTCCCTTCTTGTCGACTGCTGTATTCACGAAAGAAATTTGTTCTGGCAAAATTTTATTAAACAAAACTCTGCCCATAGATGTTTCGACAACTTGGTTATTTAATTTTTCTACCCTAACCTTTATCAGGTCTTGTAGTTTTATCAAACCAAGGATAAAAGCTTTTTCTGCCTCATCTTCATCAGTAAAGACTCCGGCTACTTTGGCATCCTTGTGGATGTAGGTCATGTAGTATCCTCCCCAGACCATGTCCTGAGTTGGCATGGTGACTGGTTCGCCGGTGGCTGGTTTCAAAAGATTGTTGGATGACAACATGATACCAGAGGCCTCTTCTTTGGCCTCTTCAGTGAGTGGTACGTGGACAGCCATCTGGTCACCATGAAAGTCGGCATTAAAAGCTGTACAAACCAAGGGGTGAAGCTGAATAGCTTTACCTTCTATCAGCACCGGGCGGAAAGCCTGAATACCAAGGCGATGTAGGGTTGGGGCGCGGTTCAATAAAACATGAGCATCTTTGATAATGTCTTCCAAAATAGCCCAAACCTCTGGATGCCCGGCCTCAATATATCTGTTGGCACTACGGACATTGTGCACCAACTCTGATTTTATCAATCTAGAAATGACAAATGGTCTAAATAGTTCTAGAGCCATAGTCTTTGGCAGACCACACTGGTGAAGCTTGATGTGTGGACCGACAACGATAACCGAACGACCAGAATAGTCAACGCGCTTACCCAAAAGATTTTGTCTAAAGCGACCCTGCTTTCCCTTGAGCATATCAGCAATACTCTTTAGCATTCTCTTTTGACCGGTGGAGGCGGTGACTGTCTTACCATGTCTAGCGTTATTATCTATCAAGGCATCAACGGCCTCTTGCAACATTCTTTTTTCATTGCGTTGGATGACCTCTGGAGCATTCAATTCTTTTAGTCTCTTTAGGCGGTTGTTGCGATTGATGACACGACGATAGAGATCGTTCAAATCAGAGGAGGCAAAACGACCACCGTCAAGCTGAACCATGGGGCGCAAGTCTGGTGGTATCACTGGAATAGCAGACATGATCATCCACTCTGGTCTGATCTTGTTTATGATCAAACTCTTGATCAAACGAGAGCGTCTGATGAGCTTCTTGGTCTTGGATGGGATGGCTGTTCTGATTTCTTCTTCTAAAGCCTCTAATGATTTTTGTAAATCTATTCTCTTGAGTAAATCAAACACTGCTTCGGCACCAATGCCAGCCTCAAATACGTGTCCATAGCGCAAAGAAATTTCTTGATATTTATTTTCAGAAAGAATCTGCAGTTCGTGTAAATCCTTTAGTTCTTTGAAGGCGGTGTCGGCTGCTTCGTCAAGTGTTTTGACTTTATCTATTTTGGCAACATTCAAAGCTACCAATTCTTGTTCTATTTTTTTATCAACTTTTTCCTTTGATTCACCATCGGCCAACATTTTGACTTTGCGTTTGTTTATCTCCTGAGAACGTTGATTGAACTCATTATCAATTTGTTTGCGTTTGCTCTTTAGCTCTGTCTTTATTTGTTCTAGAGTTTCTTGTCTGGCGGCCTCATCAATTTTGGTGACTATAAAAGAAGCAAAATAAATAATTTTTTCTAGTGACTGTATGCTTAGGTCTAGTACCAAACCAATTTTGGATGGAATGCCGCGCAAAAACCAAATGTGAGATACTGGAGCTGCTAAATCAATGTGGCCCATACGCTCACGTCTGACTACAGCGCGAGTCACCTCTACTCCGCATTTGTCGCAGACGATACCTTTGTATCTGATGCGGTTATATTTACCACAATAACACTCCCAGTCTTTGGTTGGTCCAAATATTTTTTCACAAAACAACCCGTCTTTTTCTGGTTTTTGGGTACGATAATTTATGGTCTCTGGCTTCAAAACTTCACCGTGTGACCAGCCATGAATGTCTTCTGGTGAGGCTAGTCGCAATTTGATGGCGTCAAATTCCAAGACCGTATTCTTGTCATTACCCACAAAAGTTGTTTTTGTTGATGATGGGGTTGGCATATTTTTATTCTCTAATTTATTTATTCTTGACCCTCGTCTGCCGCCATCTCACTGGCTGGCATATCCATGATAATTGGTGCTTGCTCATCCAATATTTCTCTGGTCTCTTGATCAACATCTTCTACTTTTCTTTCGCGTTGACCAATCAACTCAACCTCAAGGCCCAAGCCTTTTAGCTCTCTGACCAAAACATTAAATGATTCTGGAATATTCAAACGAGTAATTGGATCACCCTTGATGATAGCTTCATAGGCCTTGGAGCGACCGGGGACATCGTCGGATTTGATAGTGATCATCTCCTGCAAAGTATTTGATGCGCCATAAGCTTCTAATGCCCAAACTTCCATTTCACCAAAACGCTGACCACCAAATTGAGCCTTACCGCCCAATGGCTGCTGAGTAACCAATGAGTATGGACCAATAGATCTCTGGTGGATCTTGTCTTCCACCAAGTGATTGAGTTTCAACATGTAGGCCACACCGACTGTAGTCTCATGTTCAAATTTTTGACCATTGCGACCATCATAAAGCTGGACCTTGCCACTCTCTTTCCAGCCGGCACGCACGAGCTCTGAGCGAATGGTGCTTTCTGAAACACTGTTGAGGGCCGGAGTAGCTACTTTGTAGCCCAAGGTTCTGGCAGCTAGACCAAGGTGAGTTTCTAGGAGCTGACCCAGGTTCATACGAGAAATAACGCCCAGCGGATTCAAAATAATATCTACTGGAGTACCGTCAGCCAAAAATGGCATATCAGCATCAGCTACTACTCTAGAAATAACACCCTTGTTTCCATGGCGACCAGCCATCTTATCACCGACCTGAATCTTGCGAAGTTGGGCGATGGTAATCTGAATTGTTTTGATCACACCAGCTGGCAACTTATCTCCTTTATCTCTAGAAAATATTTTTATATCAATGACTTTTCCGCGCTCACCATGTTTTATGTACAACGATGTATCACGAACGTCTTTAGCTTTTTCACCAAAGATAGCGCGCAAAAGTTTTTCCTGAGCTGATAACTCTGTTTCTCCTTTTGGTGTAATATTACCAACCAAAATATCTCCCGAAGAAACGTTGGCGCCTATGCGCACAATACCTTCACGATCTAGATCTTTGAGTTTTTCTTCGCTGACATTTGGAATATCGCGGGTAACCATTTCTGGTCCTAGCTTTGTATCACGAACATCAATAGAATAATCTTCGATACTGATAGAGGTATAAAAATCATCTCTGACAACTCTCTCTGAAACCAAAATAGCATCTTCATAGTTACCACCATCCCAGGTCATGTAGGCCACCAAAACGTTACGTCCCAAGGCTAGCTCGCCTTGATCTGTGGCAGCACCATCAGCGATAGCCTGACCCTTTTTAATATGATCACCCTTATCTACGATTGGGTGCTGATTCATGCTGGTTGAAGTGTTTGATCTGGAAAATTTATTCAAATGATAAACAGTAGCCACACCATCTTTGTTGGTCACCTCAATGTTACGTCCATCAACCATGGTAATTTCACCATCTTCTTTGCTGACCACAACCTGTCCAGAATCAATGGCGGCCTTGGCTTCTACGCCGGTGCCGACCACTGGGGACTCTGGTTTGACTAGTGAGACAGCCTGACGTTGCATGTTTGTGCCCATCAAAGCGCGGGTGGCATCATCGTTTTCCAAAAATGGAATCAGGGCTGTGGCAATACTGATAATCTGGTGTGGAGCCACATCCATCAAGTCTATTTTATCAACTGTATCAAACGTTGGGTTACCCTTGACCCTCAACTCAGCAAAGCCATTTATAAAATAACCATTTTCATCAATTGGGGCAGTGGCTGCACAAGTGTTGTATTTTTCTTCTTCAAAAGCGTCCAAATAAACAATCTCTTTGGTAACTAGTGGTTTAATGGCCACGGTTTCAATTTCTTTTATCTTAGCTAGCTCTTTGGCCTTGGCGGCTGTGATAATCTCATTGGCGGCTACAATAATTTTTTTGGAGTGTGGATCCTTGATATCTACGCGAGCAATCTTGCCTTCGGTAATTTTTGGATCGTTGTCTATGTCGCGCAAAACTTTTCTAAATGGTGTTTCAATAAAACCAAAATCGTTCACTCTGGCATAAGAAGATAGGTGGCCGACCAAACCAATGTTTGGACCTTCTGGTGTGGCAATTGGACAGATGCGACCATAGTGAGTGCGGTGTACATCGCGGACTTCAAAGCCAGCCCTCTCACGAGAAAGACCGTCGGGGCCCATGGCTGACAAACGGCGTTTGTGCTCCAGCTCAGCTAGTGGATTCACCTGATCCATGAACTGTGAAAGTTGTGAGCTCATAAAGAACTCTTTGATAACACCGATTACTGGTCTAGCATTAATCAATTGACTAGGTGTCAAGTTATTAAGATCCAGGGTGCTCATACGATCTTTGACGATACGCTCCATACGAGCCAAACCAATTCTGAATCTGTTTTGTACTAGCTCACTCACTGCTCTGACGCGTCTATTACCAAGGTGATCAATATCATCAGCTTCGTCTTGGGTGAGGTTTAATCTGATTATTTCTTTGATAACCAAGACCAAATCTTCTACGCGCAAAACTCTGGTTTCTTTATTGTTGGGAATATCCAAACTAAAGCGAGCGTTGATCTTGTAGCGACCAACACGACCAAAGTCATAGCGATCAAAGTTAAAAAATATTGAGCGAATCAAACTGCGAGCATTGTCAACTGTGGCCAAATCACCAGGTCTGATGCGACGATAAACTTCTCGCAAACCATCAGCTTCATTGTGAGCAATATCTTTGTCTATGGTTGCTTTGATAAATTTTACTTCTGGGTGAGTATCGACGTCAGCAAATAATTTCAAAATATCTTCATCGTTGGCTACACCAAAGGCGCGCAACAAAGAAGTGACTGGCACCTTACGTTTTCGGTCTATCTTTACATAAATAACATTACTAGCGTCAGTCTCTATCTCTAACCAAGCACCACGATTAGGAATAATCTTGGCGCCATAGTAGCGACGACCACGATGAACTTCTGAGGAAAAGAAAACACCGGCGCTGCGAATAAGCTGTGACACCACAACTCTCTCAACACCGTTGACTATAAAAGTACCGCGATCGGTCATCAATGGAAAATCTCCAAGATAGATTTCTTGCTCCTTAACTTCGTTGGTGCGTTTGTTTACCAGGCGGACATTCACGCGTAGTGGAGCCTCAAAGGTTAGGTTTTTGTTTTTGGCAGTGACCTCATCAAATTTTGCCTCATCTAGATAGTACTCCAAAAAGGACAACTCCAAATCGCGACCAATAAAATCTTTGATTGGCGAAATTTCGTCGAATAATTCTTTTAGTCCTTCCTGAAAAAACCAGTGGTATGATTTTTTTTGGATTTCTATTAAGTCGGGCAATGGGATGGCCTCACGTAATGGGGTAAAATATTTACGTGCGGTCGCAAGTTTGGTTTGAGACATAAACCTTTATATTTAGTAATAAATATTTAGTGGTCGCAAAATTGCGCAATTTATAGCATAAAAAAAGAAACTCACCCACGTATATTGGGTCAGTCTTTGCTTACAAACTGACTAATCTATATTAGTCGCGAAAAAATTCATAGCTGGATGATAACAAAATTCATGCTCTATGTCAAGTATTTAGCTAAAGTTTAGGCAAAAATTTGTGTTTTCTTACACAAAATAGCTAACATTAGCTAAAATGTCATCATATACACTTTTTTATATTTGTCAAATTGTTTATGGTTTTTGCTAAAATATGCACAAAAATGCCCATTTGCTCACAACTTATCCACATCAACAAGCAAAAAACCACGTTACATTACTACTTTATCGCAGTTTTATTGGATATAATCGCCTATTTTGTTGACAGGTGAAGACTTTGCAATTCTTCTTTGACAACACTCCTATCGTCCCAAGGTATTTTCTTTTCATTAGCTACACAAATAAACTGCTCTGATCCCTTGCCAGTAATCAGCACCAAATCTCCTTCTTTTGCTGCAGACAGGGCCTTATTAATAGCTTTTCTGCGATCTAGGTATTTAAAAAGGTCTTTATTGAGCTCTTTGCCGGCTTCTAAGGCACCCTGAGCAACGTTGTCTATGATCATCTGTGGATCATCGTCGTATGGATCTTCGTTGGTCACAATCACCAAATCGGCTGTTTCACCAGCCATTTTCCCCAAGATGGGGCGCCTGGCCACATCCCTACCACCACCACAGGAGCCAAGAACGTGTATCAGTCTATTTCTACTAACCTCCTTAAGGGCCCCATATAGCTGGGTTAGGCTCTCTGGCTCCGGAGCATAATCAACCATAATCTTAAAATTTTGCCCCTGCTTAATCCATTCTTGTCTACCTGGTATGCCACGCAGGGCGCATGCTCCCGCCTGCTTGATATCCAAGCCCAGTGCATCTAAGGCCGTTAGTGCTGCTAGCATGTTGTAGGCGTTGAATCTACCCAAATACTTGGCACTTATTTTTTGCTCATCCAAAATAAATGATAAGAGGCCTTCTTCCGATTTTAATTCTCGACCACGAAAATCAGGTTCGTTTTCAAAACCATAAGTCAAAAATTTGTCGCTAGCAAATTTCTTTAATCTCTGAGTCTCTACATCATCGGCGTTTGAAATAATTATTTTTTTTATTTCTTGACCATTGATTTTCTTTTTGGGTAGCAAACTAAGTTGGGCAAAAAGTTTTTCTTTGGCAGCGCGATAATTTTCAAAACTACCATGAGCCTCTATGTGCTCATGTCCCAAGTTAGTAAAAACCAAAACGTCATAGTTTATACCAACATGACGGTGTTGCTCTATGCCCTGTGAGGATGTCTCAATGATGGCGTATTCGCAACCAGCGCGCAACATCTGCTTCAAAAGCTTTTGTGTTTGAAAACGACCAAGCATGGTCATCTTCTTTTTGTTGAGCCACCTTTTTTCATTGATCTTAAAATTGACTGTTGAGGCTAGTCCATTTTTCTTTTGCAGACAATCCAAATACTGAGAAATAATATTGACCGTACTAGTCTTGCCGTTTGTTCCAGTAACACCGATAACAATCATCTTCTCACTTGGCGATCCATAATACCAGGCGGCTGTTCGCGCCAAAAAATAATGATATCGCGACAATAGTTTTTGACCAATAATTTTTTTAGCTAATTTTTTTATCATATTGATGCAAATATTCTTCCACCTTCTGCACATCTGCTGGCTTACCGAAGTCCAACCAAATACCCCTCAAATCTCGCACTTTCATTTTTTTGTCCCTGGCCATCATATTGATGACATCGGTTAGCTCGTACTCTCCGCGTGGAGATAGCGTGACCCTATCCAAATAATTAAATACTTCTGGACTAAATTTGTAAAGTCCCGTGTTTATCAAGTTGCCATAAAACTCTTTTGGCTTTTCTATGATACTTTCTAGATAATCATCTTGACCCACGTGTAGCACGCCGTAGTTTTGCGGCTCTAGATGTGGTAGGCCAGCTATATAAGAAAGGTTGTCGTCTATATTAAAGTTAACCAGGTCTTCCACTGAGTAAAGGTTGTCGCCGTAAACTGACAAAAAATTATTTTGACCAATAATATCTCGAACGCATTCTAGTGGGCAAACTGTCCCATAGCGCTCGTCTCCCAGTATATCAAATTGATTTACTAGTTTTATATTAAATTCATTGTGGTAAGTTTCAAAAAATTTTTCCATAAACTCTTTTTTATAACCAACCACCATCACAATTTCAGTAAAACCAGCCTTTTTTAGATTACTCAAGAGATAATACAAAAATGGCTTACCATTAACTTCTATTAAATGTTTTGGCTTGTCTTTAGCTAGGTCCAGCATACGTGTACCACGGCCGGCTGCTGAAATTAATACTTTTTTTATCATCGGAAATTTCTTATTTTACTTATAGTTTGTCTGGAGAGGTGATATATATTATACCAGGTGGGGTGGTATATGTAGTCGTAAGATCCTGGCGATGTGAGTCTCTGTCCACCAAAACCTTTTTTGAAGCGCGTAATTCCTTCCCAGTGTGGTTGACTATTGTCTTCTGGTGCAATTCCCCAAAAATCATAGACCAGCAATCCTTGTGATTTCGCTCTTTTGATACTCTCCCACTGCAAAAGACTTGGGGCCATTAAATTTCTATATTTATAATTTGAACCACCGTGCAGGTATGTACAGCTCTCACCAAAATTGACCAGCATATTAGCAGCCACAATCTCTCCCCTGTACTCTGCCAAGGCCAGACTACCAAGCTCTCTGTCTAGGAGTGTTTCCCACAACAAGCTATAGTAGTTATCACTGTGCACAGATATTTGATTCCTGCTGGCTGTCATTTTTATAAGATCCAAAAAATACTTTATATCATTTTTTTCTTGACTAAACTTTATTTGCACACCGTTTTTTTTGGCCAGAGCTATATTGTATCTTGTTTTTGGGTGCATGTCGGCCAAAATATCTTTTTCCTCTTTTTCCAAATTCAAAAACCAAGTATCTCGGGGATGTATGTCCTTGCTCTTTTTTAGTTTTGGAACAAAAATCTCGGTGTTGGGCTCAAGGCGACAGAAAATCTCTTCTCTTTTTTTTGTTGATATACAAATATCTCTAGCCTTGGATAAAATTAGCTTAATTGCCTCATTTGCGTTGTTCTTATCTTGCTCCTCAAAAAACACTGGGCCTTTTGGAGCTGTTAAGTAACTAAGTCCCATTGGTAGTTTTGTTTCATAAAACAAGCAAAGGGCCAAGGTTTTATTTTTATGCTCAACCGCTATTGGCCAAAAATTTTTATTTTGTTTTTTTAAAAAATCAACCCAAATTGAGCTTTGTAAAAAATTCCCTGATATAAATTTTTGGGAAAGCAAATGATCATAGTTTTTGTCTTTTTCTGTAACTATTCTCATGTTTATTTTTTTATATTTTTTAGGGCTTGTTTTATCTTTTCTGCCAAATCCCCCACTGGATTTAGTCCGGTCATCATATCAATAGCCTCTTTTTCTTTATAACCCAACGAGACCAGGGCATCCACTACCTGCTGGTCTGTACTGGCTAGCGATCCGGCTGTAGCAACATCATCAATAAATTTCTCTTTCAGCTCCAAAACTAGGCGCTCTGCTGTTTTCTTGCCTATACCAGAAACTTGCTGCAAAAAACTGGGGTTTCCACTAGTAATGGCTCGTTTTAGATCTTGAACATCGGCCAAGGACATTACGCTCATGGCCGTACGAGGGCCGACCCCAGAGACGGAAATTAGTTGTTTAAAAAAGGCTAACTCCTCGGTGTTTACAAAACCATATAGATCTAAAGCATCTTCTTTTATATATGAGTGTATAAAAAACTCCACAAATTCATTGTTTTGCACAGTGCTAAGGTCCTTGTTTTTCAAAAAAACCAAATAACCAACTCCGCCGACATTTATAATCACGGATTTTTGGTCTTTAGATAAAATTGATCCTTTTAAATAGGCTATCATGTCGTTATGATATCAAATATAGTATAAGTGGGCAATTTGACAAACAAAAAACACCCTAGATCGCGCACGGATGTTTCTTGCTTCATTTCTGAATCTTATATTTCTATAGCGCTCGATAATCTTTGTTCGACGCAAGGATTATCAAGTGTTTGTCTATTATAACAAATATTTCGTATTTTGACAAAGTACTTTTCAACAGTTTGTGCCTATTGCCTTATTGGCATCACCAAATAAATGTAGTCTTCTTTGTTGCTTGGACCCATGAGACCAGGTGAGGTATTGTTGTTTATCTTAATAAATATATCTTTTTGGTCTATGTTGTTTAGACCGTCTATCATATAGCGATAGTTAAAAACTATGTCATTATTTTCACCACTAATTTCTGCCGGTACTTTGGCCATACTTTTTCCAGCGTGTGACGAGGCAGTGGTGATGACAATTTCATTTGTTTCGTTGTCAAAGCTCATTCTTATGTCATTGATGCCCTGTTTACAAAACAAGGATACTGCCTTGATAGCTGGTAAAAGCTTGTCTGTTTCACATTTAATATTAGTATTAAATTTTTCTGGGATTATCTGTTTGTAGTCTGGATAACTACCATCAATTACCCTGGATATCAAATCAATACCATCCAAAGAAAACATTATTTGATTTTCATTAAAATAAATCTTTAGTTTTTTGTCGGTGTTGTCGCTTAATATTCTCAACAACTCTTGAAGTGTCTTTAGTGGTATTATTAAGCTGTTTTCTTTTTCTTGGTTGGTTATTTTTATTTTCTTTTCTGCTAGACGATAGCTGTCGGTAGCTACCAATGTCAGTTGCTCGCCTTTAAAATTGAAATTAACAGCATTTATCTCTACTCTAGTGGTATCTAAAGAGGCGGCAAATATAACCTGACTCAAACTTTTTTTTAGATCCAGGGAAGAAACTTCAATTTCATTGTCTTTGGATATTTCTGGTATCAATGGAAAGTCTTCAGCCTCCATGCCACGTATGGTTGTTTCTTGATTCTTACTACTTACATCTAGGTTTCCATCTTCTGATAATAGTAGTGTTATGTTTTCTTTGGGAAGCAGGTTTATAAAGTTGTTCAACAATTTTGCATCAACCGTAAACGAACCCTCTTCATCTACTTTACTACGAACAAATACCTTTATACCTATTTCTAAATCCGTTGTTATTAGCGTAATACCCTCTTTTTCTGCCCTTATTAGAACATTATTCAATATGGGTAGATTACTATTTTTATTGGCAATATGTGATACGAGGTTTAAACCCTGATTTAAATTTTCTTGCGTGCAAACGATTTTCATACGTATTATTATTAATTTATATATATATTATATAGCCGTAGTAGGCGCGGTGTATATGTTGATAAATAATTGTTGTATAAATTATTTGCTCAGCTTTTTTGAATATTTTCTAGGTATTTGTTTGTGTACAAACTGGAGAAGATTCTGTGTAAAAATTATTTTTTTATTCTATAATTTTTTGGCAAATTATTTTTTAAAACTTTTTACACAAGTTTTTACAGACTAATCAACAGTTTATTCATAGAGCTTTTGTTTCAAGACGGCAATGTCGTTTTTTATGCGCTCGTCAGAGTCTACCAATTGAGAAATTTTGACACAGGCGTGCATAGCAGTGGTGTGATCACGATTGCCAATCTCCTGGCCAATGTTTGGGAAAGAAGATTTTAGCTGTTCGCGCATGAGGTACATAGCTATTTGTCGAGGCATTACTAATTCTTTTTTTCTACTACTTCCCAAAAGATCTTCCATGGTGATATCAAAAAAATCAACAACCGTCTTGAGTAGTTTTTTGCTAGTTAGGCCAGCCTTTTTTGGATTGGTGGATATTCCACCCAAAAGCGATCGCACACTTTCCAAAGATGGCTTGGTGTTATTGAGTTGGTGAAAAGCAATAATTCTGTTTAGAGCGCCCTCTAGCTCACGAATATTTTCTTGGATGCTTTCGGCCACCAGGTGTATCAGCGCTTTTTCTAATATATAATTTTTTTGTTGGCACTTTGTTTCTAATATTGCCACCCTGGTTTCTAGGTCGGGAAAAGATATGTCCGCTATCATGCCCCACTCAAAGCGGGATATTAGCCTATTTTCTATACCACCCAAGGCTTTTGGTGGTCTATCAGAAGAAAGGACGATTTGCTTGTTGTTTTGGTGTAGAGCGTTAAAAGTATGGAAAAACTCCTCCTGAGTTTGCTCTTTTCCGGCTATAAACTGGATATCATCAATCAAAAGTACATCAACATTACGATAAATGTTCTTAAATTCGTCAGTTTGGCCCCTTTTTATAGCAAAAATGAAGTCATTAGTGAATTTTTCACTATTTATATAGAGAACCTTCTTTTGAGGGTCTTTTGATAGGATATAATTGCCAACCGCCTGGGCCAGGTGGGTTTTTCCTAAGCCCACGCCACCATATATAAACAAAGGATTGTACATTTCCCCTGGTTTTTGGGCGGCGGCCACAGCAGCAGCTTGTGCCAACTCGTTTCCGGGGCCAACAATAAAGGAATTAAAGGTATAATTTTGGTTTAATCCGTACTTGTTATTACTTTTAGCTTGGGGTTGTGGATTACTGTGCACAAGTTCCTCTACTGGCTTCTCCTCTATCTCTACTTTTTTGCTAACATTAGCCAATCCATCCTTGTGCTCAACCCTGTAGATAACTTGTAGACTACTTTTTGATAAGGTATCTTCAAGCGCCTTGGTTATGTGGTCGTGGTACTTCTTTTCTAGCCAAACCTTGGTAAAGGAGTTTGGCACAGCCACAACTATTTGTTGATCACTAAATTCGGCCAAAAATGTATTTTTGAACCAGGTGGTAAAATTTGCCCTACTGATCAAAAGCTCCAGTTGACCAAGGACGCTTTGCCAAATTTTTTCGTAGTTATCCATGCTTTTAAAAACTGTTATAAATATACCACATATTTAAAAATCGACAAATAATAGCAAAAGTGCACAATATGTTAATAAAATGTGTGTAAAATGGACCAAGTTCGTGCCCTTGATAAAATTTCCTAAATATGTTATTTTATCTGGGTAATTTATTTATAAATATGGCTACAAAGAGGACATATCAACCAAAAAAGAGAAAAAGAGCCAAAAAACACGGCTTTAGAAAAAGAATGGCCACCAAAGATGGTCGCAAAGTTCTAAAAAGACGCAGAACTAGGGGTAGAAAAAAAATAAGCCTCTAATCTTATGTTGCCTAAAAAATTTAGGCTACACGCAGATAGTGATATAAAAAGGTTGGTCCGTGGGGGCAAAACCTTTTTTTTGCCACAAATAACTATAAAATATCAACCAAACAACCAAGATTTGTTGCGGATTGGCTTTGTTGTCTCGACCAAGGTTGATAAAAGGGCGGTTGTCAGGAACAGGGTAAAAAGAAGAATGCGCGAGGCTCTTAGGTCAGAACTTGGCAATATAAAAAACGGGAACGATTTATTGTTTATAGCCAAGAAAAGTTGCGTTGACATGAGCCTATCGGACATGATAAAGCAAATACAATTTGCCCTAAGAACAACTCGCCTATATAATGAATCAGATGTTAAAGGCATTAAAAAAAATTGATCGATTGATTGCTAGAGCACTTATTTTTATAATTATAATTTATCAAAAAACACTTTCTCCAGATCAGGGAATGCTAAAAATATTTTTTCCAAATGGCTTTTGTCGCTTTCATCCGCACTGCTCGGAGTATAGTAAGCAGGCACTAGAAAAGCACAACACCATCAAAGGAATATTTTTATCACTGTGGCGCATATTGCGCTGCAACCCCCTATCAAAAGGAGGTGCTGATCCAATAAAATAAAATATGTTTACAACAATTTTTTACCAACCAATTTATAATCTACTTATTTTTTTATACAACCTAGTTCCTGGCAAAGATTTGGGTGTGTCTATTATTTTGATCACCTTTATTATTAGATTAGTTTTATATCCATTTTCCAAGAAGGCCATCAAATCACAAAGAGAACTTCAGACCATCCAGCCAGAGATTGAAAAAATAAAAGAAAAGTATAAAGACGACAAAGAAAAAATGGCTCCGGAGCTCATGGCTCTTTACAAAGAAAAAAAGATCAATCCTTTTTCTTCTTGCTTGCCGACATTGATACAGCTACCATTTTTGATTGCCTTGTATCGAGTGTTTTTGAACGGCATCACCAAAGATAATAGTTCGGCAAATTTACTTTATCCCTTTATCCAAAACCCAGGACACCTAAACGCCATTGCTTTTGGTTTTATAGATCTAGCTAGTAAAAATTGGATCATTGCCATATTGGCAGGACTAGCTCAATTTTGGCAATCAAAGATGTTGATGGGTTCATCCAAGCAGACCGGCATGTCACAGATGATGACCAATCAAATGATTTATTTTATGCCTATTTTTACTATCATCATTGGCGGCAATCTGCCAGCCGGACTGACACTATACTGGTTATTTACTACGATTTTTTCTATTATACAACAATATATAGTACTAGGATTTAGAAAAAAAACTGCCCAAGTTTAGGGCAGTTTTTTGTTTAGCAAATCACTATTCAAAACATCGTTCTGGTCCGACTATGATGCGCAATTTTTCTGGAGCCACACTTATTTCGGCTGGAGTTTTCATGATGGTTTGTCCGTCGGCCAGTATGGACACCTGCTCCTCTGCCTCAGCGCTTATTTTTATTTTAGAGAAAGGCAAAATAGTTCCGGCAACATTTTTTTTACCAAAGACCCCAGACTTGATTGGGGTGATGACCAGTTCCAGCATCCCGTCTATTGGAGAGGAATTTTGCACGGTATTACGATCAGCAAAATTATATATAGTAATGTTATTGCTACTCGTTGTCGGACTGACATTATAGCCATCATACTCTATCAAGACATTGGCGTTGTTGAGTTCCGCTTGACCCATGAAGTAGTGACCGTTTATCAGACCGAGGTCTATTTTTTTTATAATACGTGAAGCCAAAACATCACAGGCCAAAATTTTTGGTGGCACACCAAGCATCTTGGCAATGTTGTTGTCGTTTTCTACTGGTATCAAACCAAGCACCACATCCAAACCAGCCACGACATTTATCACCTTGGCAAAAGTTTGTGCATTGCCAATCACAACGACAGTCTGTACTCCAGACTTGATGCCGTCAGTGATTAATTCTTTCATATTTTTGAGAATAGAAAGTCTAGCAATTCTACCTTTTATACCGAGGTCGGTAACACGTTTTTCAATTTGCGATAGTAGGTCAGTATATTTTTTATCACTCAAAAATGAATCGTAAATATAAAGATACATAGTGTGATTTATGATTCAAGATTTGTCTCCTCGACTATTTCTTGTTCATTTTTACGATGGTCTTTTTTGTTGGCAAGCTTCACCTCTTCGTGGCCGCTGTCACTAGACGGCATGGACACATTGCCCTGTATTAGTGCGCCAGACTCTATGGATAGCATAGCAGCCTTGATGTCGCCAACTATTACAGCCGAACTAGTAATATCCAGGCGCCCCTTTATAGTGATATTACCCTTGACCCTACCAGCGACAAAGGCATTGTTGGCTTTGACGGTGGCTTCTACCACAGCCTCTTGACCGATTTTTAAGTTATTTTTGGTTGTCAAATTACCAACCAACATACCCTCTATTATTAAATCCCCCTCACCACGAAAGTCCCCCTCGACTTTTACAGATGGACCAATGATAGTTTCAATGTTTTTTGAGCTTGCTACTGGTTGATTTTTACCAAACATATTGTTTATATTTATAAATTAACATATCAATTTTAGTTTATGATATTTAAATTGTCAAAAATTTTGATACCCACAATAGACAAGATGTTAATAGTATAATAAAATAAGCAATAATATTAAACAATTATTATGACAGATCAAAACGTTAGAGCAGAGTTAAAAAAGTTGGGTATCACCCTGGGTACAATTTTGGTACTATATGTCGGCGCCTATATAGTAGAAAGTCGCACCCACTTTTTGATAAAATTATTACAATAGAATATATTACGACGCAAATATTCTGCTAACTATAAACAAAAAAACAGCAAAAAATTTATAAATACGTATTATTTACTGTTAAAAAAGAGGATATTTGTTTTGCATGTATTTGTCGGGTACTATTTGTGCCCCCTCGTAGCTCAATAGATACCCGCCCGACTTGTTTGAGGTCCTTGTAGTTCAATGGATAGAACAAGGCTCTCCTAAGGCCTAAATAGAGGTTCGATTCCTCTCAAGGACACCAGACAAGTCAGGCTGGCGGGGAACAAGGGACCCATAAACTCTGGATCCGGGTATGATTCCTGGCGAGGTGATTATCTACTACCAGGTAAGTTTGTTTACACTACTATGGAAGTTATTTGTTATGAAATCGTATTTTGACGATTTTTTTTGTTTTTTGTAAATTTTTTATCACTGTAAAAAAACAACATCGATTATGCGACGGGTGGGGCATTATTATGCGTGGTTACT
>CAYRIU010000043.1:0-9449 GCA_964424615.1 uncultured Gammaproteobacteria bacterium
TTATCAATCATACCACCGGGCATTTCTAATAATATTTTTTCTGGACCTGGTCGGAATTGTTTAGCTAAAATAACCTGTTGATCAGTAGTGATGGCTAGTATACAAACTGCTGGTCCTTCGTGCTTGATATCAAAATCAGCAATTTTTTGATCTGGCAATTCAAAAGTTTTGTTGATCAATTTGCGGAAGCCAGCCTTGAATGGCTCTTCTTTAATTTTTTTCCAAGTGGTAGTCATATTTTTATTTATTTCAACTCTTTTTGTCTTTTTTTTCTTTTCACCACCTTTTATTTATTTGTCATTCCCGCGTAGGCGGGAATCTTGTCTGCAAATATTACTAGCTAGATCCCTGCCTTCGCAGGGATGACGGTAACTTATTTAAGATTTTTCTAAGGGCGATAGTTAAATAAAATTATTTATTTTTATGCCAATGGTATATTTCAAACACTCTGCCGATATTAGTTATTTTAACTCTTAAATTATTAATATCTTCGTGTAGCATTGAAATTTTTATTGAATCATGTCCATTATGAAATATAAAATTGAAATAATCTAGACTAGCATAAATTTGAAATTTATTTTCAGGATATTTAAAAGCTGTATTATTATAGTCTTCTAATTGTATTAAGTCTTGCTTTAAAAATTTTAGCTGGTTATATTTTATAACTAATTGCCTAAGTTCTTCTAATTGATCATCCAAATTTTTTAGTACATTGCTAAAGAATTCTCTTGTGTATGGATCCTCTATTTCATTTTCTATAGATTTTAATTCTTTAATTGGTATTTTATTTTGAAGTTTTAATAATAGAAATTCTATATTATGACCATCTTTTCCTCCTAATAACTCATTTAGATCATTGTCTATGGTGCGAATTAGTAGTTTTAGTAATAATTCCAAAGCATGTTTTATATTGTATATTATAGAAATTTTTAATGTTGGAATATAATAATATGAAGTAGTAAATTCATTGTTTTTTTCTATTTCCTCACATTTTTCACAAGCAAGTTTAGCTATATCTAAAAATGATAATGTAAATTCAGTCCAGATTGTTTTGTCAGAAAAAGATTGAAGTTTCATAATATAGTACTAGAATAATTTTTTTTATTCATCCTTAATGTTAGCGCTTTCTAATAGTTTGGTAATATTTTGTCCGCGGAATTTTGGTGAATTTAATGATTCAAAATTACCGAAATCTACTTTGGCAAAATTGCGCCATTCATTCAATTTATTATTTGCTACAGCATAAAGCTGTACTCCGAGAGATGTAGGAGTGGCTTCTAAATATGGTACTAACCTGCCATCTTTAAGTGGGTGACTTTTAACTTGGAAGTAGCCTATTAATCCCCTAGCATGAATAGCATGTAATTCTCTGCCAAGATCATTTTCTCCCATTATTTGTATCAATTCGTTAGTCGAAAGAAAAATTTTTTCTGCGGATAGTTCGCCCTCTTGTCCTGCATTAAGGTTAGATTTTGAAGAATCTGAAATAAGATATTTATTTATTGATAGGTATATAAGATAGTGCAATTTTAATTGATTTGAGGATAATGACTTTATTAAATCTACATAATAAACTCCAGCATCATCTTTACCATCATCGCTTCTTGAGGAGGCTAAAATTCCACCAAAATATTCTGCACATATAGCCTCATCAGTGAATGATCCGTTCCAAAAAACATCTCTTGTTACTCTAAGATTTGCTGTTCGTCCGTCATTCTCGTCAGCAATTTTTTTAGTGGCGTTTTCAATGATTTTGTCACGACCTTTCTCGTATAATTGGGCAATATCAGCACTAACCACGTCAAATGTTTTGCCAAGTAATTTTTTGCCAATAATTATGGCTGTACCAGTAGTTATTAAATCCATAGAGTTTTTAATAAAAAATTAAAAATACTTCTCTTGTTAGCTTATACTTGTATCATACATCAAACCCCCACCTCAATGGCAGGGGCTTATATTGTTTACTGAACTTCTTCCCATTTAACGCCAGACTGGAAAGCATTGACGTCTTCGTTGTATTGGGCGCGGGTTGCTCTGATAGTAATTGAGTCAATATTCAGACGGCGGTTTTCCCAAATAGCCTTAGCAGCTCGGGCTTTAAATAGTCCACCCCAATCAGCAATGATAGTAAAGCGGATATTAGGATCAGATTTTATTTTATCCTCGAGCAATGACATAAAATCCAGACTGCTTAACTCATTGAATTTTTGCCCGAGAGCTTCTGGACTAAATTCGTCATTTTTTATAAAGGCACTTTCTATTTTGTCCATAGATTTAGACTTAATTTTAACTTACATTAAATATTTGACGGACTAAATGATCAATATCTTTGTTTTGATCCCAGATTGGCTTCATCTTTTTATACATTTCCTCACATTCTGGCTTGCGGTCTGGCTGGCGACCATTGTACATAAATTCTTGCCACATTTCGTCTTCTTCTATCAGGGCATTTAGAGTTTCAGTGAATTGCCAAAAAGTATTATCAGCATCGCCAGCTTCACTGCTTTTTAGTCCGTATTTTTTCTGTAAATAATCATAGGTGATGAAGTGTAGCATTTCATGAGCTATGACTGATGGCATATTGGGAGTGTTGAACTTGGGATTGACGGGCACAGCAAATCGTTGATTAGCTATTTGACGAGGATAGGTGTGCCAGATTGTGCCCCAGGCTTCGTATTGCTCATTTTTTTCTTTGTCAGGTATTTGAGGCCAAGCATAGCCGTGAAAAAATTTCTTTACCTTTTCAAAGAATATAGGTGCTAGATTTTGCCACTCTTGTTGTCCGGCTTGGAATTTTTCTGCAATACCACTTTCTTCACTTTGGTAAAATTGATCTACAAATTTTTCTACTTCTTTACGCACTTGCTCTTCATCTTTGATCTCTAGAAGATAATCTAAATCAGGATGTACAGATCTGCCAGCTTTCCAAAACATCAGGAAAATATTGATATCGCTTTCTTTGCTTAAACCAAACTTTATTTCTGGCGGAAGTTTTTCCTGTTCGGGGTTTCCACCGCCAGAATCTTCTATAGGCGCATATTTGTTTGATTCAAAGCTATTCATGTAGTAATTATATCAGATTATTTCATATCACAGGCGCCTTTCATGCCACATTGTTTGGAGCATTCAGTACAGCCACCCATTTTGACCATCACGCCTAGTTTACAGTTGGGGCAGATTTTGCCGACAGCTGTGCCATAGCTATCATCTAGGTCGTCAAGGACTATTTCTTTGATGGCTTCGACATGCTTGTGTGGATTTTGGATTTCAGCCATTTGCTCAGTCGTTTCTACTGGCGGAGTGATAGCTACTTTGACAGTCACTTTTTCTGTTTCAGTTTTGTCACCACCATTGTAGGCTAGGTTTTTCTTTTCGGTTTCTTTGTCTAGAGACAGGACTTGCTCAGTGCGACTGGAGTCGCGATAGATAGTGACACCTTTGCAGCCTAGCTCGTAGGCTTTTTCATAGAGCTCTGCTGTCTGCTCTATGGTAAAGTCGGCAGGAGCATTGGCGGTTTTACTGATGGAGGACTCAGTCCAGCGTTGGACAGCAGCTTGGACCTTGATGTGATCCATAGGTGCTAGATCCATAGCCGAGACAAAGAATTCTGGTAGCTCGCCATTGTGAGTGTATTTGTCAGCCAGCGGGATAAATACTTCGTGAAAGCCGAGGCGTGACTGGCGGTAAAACTTGAAGGCATAGTAGGGCTCGATGCCAGTAGAGGTCCCAAGCATGGAGCCGACAGTGCCAGTCGGTGCTTGGGTAGTCAGAGTGACATTGCGGATGCCATTGTCTCTGATCATTTGCTGGACATCTTCGGGTAGAGTTTTGACAAAGCCGGAGTTCAAGAATTTCTCAGTTTCAAATTTCGGGAAGGCACCTTTTTCTTTGGCAAGACGCGCCGACTCTTTGTACATCTCTATAGTGATAGTCTGATAGAGGCGATCGATAAACTGTGTAGCTTCACTGGAGCCATAGCGGAGTCTGAGCTTGATCAATAGTTCTCCCAAGCCCAGAGTGCCACCACCAATTCTTCTTTCGTTTTTTTGGTTTGTTTCGTTTTCTTTGAAGTGGTAGGGAGTCAGATCTATGACATTGTCGAGGAAGCGAGTCAGTGAGGCAGCGGATTTTTTCAAAGTATCCCAGTCCATCTGATAGATGGGGCCCATCTCATCATTGCTCACTTCTTTGGCGAATGAAGCGAGGTAGAGATGTCCCAAATTACAGACACCCCAGCCTGGCAGGCCCTGCTCACCACAAGGATTGGTAGCAATGACTTTGTTGAAGTAGTGGGAGTTGGAGAGCTTGTTGTAGCGCTCCATAAAGACTATACCTGGCTCAGCGCTAGAGTGAGCGGAGACTATGATTTTGTTCCAGAGCTCACGAGCTTTGACTGTCTTGTAGACGCGGACTGGGTAGCCAGCGTTTTTCCAGGCATGGATATCACCATCCCAGGATTGATCATATATATCTTTGTAGGCTGGATTTTCGTAGTCGGGGAATTCTAGATTCCAGTATTCGTCATTTTTGACAGCCTTCATAAAAGAGTCAGAGACCATGACGGAGATATTGGCGTTTTCTATCTGGCCGGCCTTGGTCTTGGAGTCGATAAACTCTAGGACATCAGGATGCCAGTCCCACTGCATAAGCATCAGGGCACCACGACGAGAGCCACCTTGCTCGATGAGGCCAGTGACATAGGAAAATAGTCCGCCCCAGGAGACTGAGCCTGAGGATTTGCCATGCACGCCTTTGACATAGGCATAGCGTGGACGCAGAGTAGAGAGTGATAGTCCGACACCACCACCACGAGACATGACTTCGGTCATCTGGTAGAGGGTATCAGCGATGATAGCCTTGCGAGAGTCGCGAGGGGATGGCAAGACATAGCAGTTAAAGAGAGTGAGATTAGAGGTGTAGTTGCCATGAGGATCGACATTGGCGCCAGTCATGATGCGACCGCCTGGCTGGATGCGCTTGGCGCGTAGATCATCAAAAAATTGTTCAAAATATTTTTCGCGATTTTCTGGGTTGCTCTCTATGGAGGCCACAGCTTTGGCGACACGACGATGGGCATCTTCTATGGATTCGCGAGGTTTGTCGCACTTGTAGAGGTCTTGTTCGAATTCATAATTATTTAGCTTGTCAGCGTAGACACCGGTCAGCATGTGGAGCACAGCTTTTTCTCCGGGTAAGATTTGTTTGACGATGCCTAGATCTTTTTTGGGATATTTACGGTCTTCTTTGCTGATGGCAATGACTAGATCGCCGATTTCGATATCTTCTTTTTTATCTTTGATAGAGTAGCGGTCGAGGAAGATGATGCGACCGAGCTCATCAAAGTCCATAGAGCCATTGAGGATGTGCTTGGCTTGCTTGCTCAGGAAGATGCCGAGAGTTTCTAGCTCTTTGACTTCTGGACTAGTCACTTCTTTGCCGATTTCGAGACGGACTTTTTTGCGTTGCTCGCGATAGAGGATAAAGGCTTTGGCTGTCTTGGCCCAATTGGATTGGATCAAGATGATTTCGATGACATCTTGGATTTGCTCGACAGTCGGAGTGTCATGACCGTCAAATTTTTGCTCTAGGACAGCGTTGACTATGTCGGTCAGCTTCTTGGCCTCTAGCTCATCGTACTCATTGGTCGCTTGGCCAGCCTTATTGATGGCTTGGAAGACTTTGTTTTTATCATAGTCGACCATGGTGCCATCTCTCTTTTTGATTTTAGCCATGCTGTGAAATATCTTGCCTTGCTTGTTGATTTTTTGACCGCGTTTTTGGAAATACAGCTTGGCTACTTGGGGCAGGTTGTTTTCTAGGAGGACAATATTGACGGCACTGCGGACATCATCAGAAGTGATAAGTTCTTCATCTGGGTAGCTGGCCTTGAGGTATTTCATGGTTTGGTCAGCAAAGCGCTCGGCTAGAGGGTTATCTTCTAGGCCAGAGCTCAGGATAGCCTGACGTAGTGAATTAGTGATTTTTTGGAGATCCAGCTCTTCCAGCTGCCCGTTTCTTTTTTTGACTTGCATGGGTTTTTATATTTAAGTTTATTTTTATAAAAAATGTTCAGTTTTTTGAGACAAAAAAATAATATCAGCCTCTACGCCACAATATCTAGTGGTCTAAAATATTATAGCACACAAGATGTAGGGTTCACAAATTTTTGTTTTTGGCTGATTTTTTTCAGGTTTTTTTATTATAATCTATATTTGTGGATAAGTGAAGGGCCTCAAATTATTGAATATTTGGCCCCATCCCGCCGCCCTTAGTAGATAATGGTATTTAGTCATTTTTTGAATAAAGGCGGGATAAAATAGCAGAAATATTTGTGTTTTCGAGCTTTTTTTGCTAAGGTATAGGGGCATAAAAACAGTAAAGAATTATGGCTAATATATTTCACAAAAAAGAACAGCGTCGTCGTTCGCGTCACAATGCTCCGCGCAATGATAAGCCACGCCCGCGTAAAGTTTCGGATCATGATTTGGTTGATCCAGTGAGCTATGTAGGGGATCTTGATGCTCTCAAGTATCCAGTCTTGGAACAAAAAAAGACCGAGACACAGGAGTTTGAGCCCGAGAATCCACTCAATAAAAGAAGACAATAAAGATGAAGTTGTATCATGGCTCAAAAGATGGTAATTTAGCCATTATAGAAAAAAGACAAGCTCAAGCTGCAGAGGGTCTTGATGTACCAGCGCATGAAAAAAAAGATGCTGTGTATCTGACGCCAATTTATAGCTACGCCTTAGCTATAGCTGCCAGACCAGATGGCGTGACTCATATTAAAGAATCATTAAAGACTATTGAATTTGAAAAGCCAGAAGATTTTGAACCAGAGAGTGAGGTTTATGTTTATGAAGTAGACATACCAGAAAGCGAATTGGTAAAGAATAGTGATTTAGAATATATTGTAGAAAGTAATTATGAGGTGAGACCAACAAATGTTTTTAAACACAAGGCTATTGATGTGGCTCAATACTATGAATTGGTAAATTGGAAGCCAGAAAATACGGAGGCCCAATTTAGAATGAGATAAAACAAAAACCAGCCCTTCGCGAAGAGCTGGTTTTTGTTTTAAGTTTTTATAACTCCACACTAGTTTGTTTTAGTAGTATTTCAGCTTTGAATTTTAGCTCAGTATTTATTTTTTGTGCCAAAGTATTCATAGCTTCGGGATTACCATGGACGATGAATATTTTTGGTTTGTTTTGAAAGTGTCCGACCCACTTCATCAGACCAGCTTGGTCAGCGTGAGCCGAGAAGCCATCAATCTGATCTACGGCACAGTGGATTGGTACTTTTTTACCCAAGTAGCTAAAGTCAAAAGCACCGCTAGTAAAACGATGACCCAAAGTACCAGGCACTTGGAAGCCCATGAATAAAATATAATTTTTGGGGTCAGAGGCATAGTGGGCGAGGTGATGGATGATGCGTCCACCATCAGCCATACCACTACCTGCTAAAATTATTTTGGGAGGCAGAGCTGTATTGATGTTTTTGGAAAATTTTGCTTCGGAAGTGATTTTCAGATGTGGGAAGTCAAAAATATCACGGTCGCGTTTCAGATCATCTTGCGCAGAGTCATTGAAGTAGTTTGAATATTTTTTGTATATTTTGGTCACTACATCAGCCATGGGGCTATCGAGGTAGACTGGTACGCGGAAGTCCAAGTGTTTTTCATAGTAGTCGTTAAGCACTTTCAAAATATCTTGGGCCCTCTCTATAGCAAACTCGGACATGACTAGAGTGGAGCCTTGGGCAGTGATGCGCTGGATGGCTTGGAGTAAGACAGCGTCGCGATTTTTGACTTGGGCATGGAGCCTGTCGCCATAGGTGCTCTCCATGATCACATAGTCAGCTTGGTCAAAGTACTCGATATCTTTGACTAGGGGCATATTTTCAGAGCCAATGTCGCCAGTGAAGATGATAGTCTTACCAAATATCTTTAGCTTGACTATAGCTGCACCCAAGATGTGTCCAGCTTGGTGAAAAGTAAAAGAAATATTTTCATTGATTTTAAAATTTTGGCCATAGTCAACTGGTAGGAATTTTTTATTGGTATTAGCTAAATCAGCACTACTGTAGAGTGGTGGATATTTACTATGGGCGATTTTTTCGGCCATGATTTTGAGGTTGTCAGCTAGGACTACTTCGACTAGTTTGGCTGTTGGTGGAGTGGTATATATCTTGCCTTTGAAACCTTCTTTGATGAGCTTGGGTAAACGACCGCAGTGATCAAGATGAGCGTGAGTCAGGATGACAGCATCGATATTTTTGGCGGAGAAGCCAAACTCTTCCCAATTGCGAAAATAATTATTGAGGTCGCCTTGGTATAGTCCGCAGTCGATCAGCAAGCGAAAGCCATCTACCTTGAGTAGATGACAAGAGCCAGTGACTTCCTGAGTGGCGCCATAGGATGTGAGGGTGATTTTGGGCATTAGTTATTTATTTTTAAAACTGTGGCATCCTCGAAACAAACTGGGACACCCACCTCTAATGGGCTGTCTACAAATATTAATAAGTCTATTGGTTTTTTTAGGTTAGAGTTTAGTATTGTTTGTTTTTCTTGTTGGCTAATAGAAGATAGTCCCAAGTTAATTACTGGTTGGTTTAGTGCGTTTTTACTATGCACGGTATTTCCCTTATCAACTACATCTGTCATAGCGCGAATTATTTCTTGTGAGCCACCAGTTATAGTAAATCCATCACATTTTTTAGTTACATCCCAAGCAGTGCGTTCGACGGAGGAATAATACCCTTTAATGACGGCGGTACCTAGAGGATAGTTACTATTATTATTGAATAAACATTCTTCTGCAGTACAGCGATCATTTATAAGAGTAAATTTATTTATGGCAGTTTCAATAGTTTTTTGTTGTTCAGTTAATTTATTTCCTAAATCAGTTGCCCTATTTTCTGCCTCAGTAATTTTAGCTTGCATTTCGTTGCGTACTTTTTCTTCAGCAATAGTAAGCATTTTTTTAGCTTCCATATTTTGCCAATAATATACTCCAGCGCCGACAAGTCCAGCTACTAAAATAATAACGATAATCCAGAGCCAAGTTTTATTTTTTGTTGCAGGCTCTGGTATTGGTTGACTAGTTATTGGTTCCATATTTTTTTATATTATTAATATCAATAGTATACCACTTTTTCAGGGCTTGTGATAGAATTTATATGATTATTAAATGATAATTATGAAAAAATTTAGTTTATTTTTCTTAGCCACTTTTTTATTAGGTGGATTATTTTTTGCTCATAATGTTTTGGCTCAAGAAAAAATTGATAGCTTTGATGTGACTGTCCAGATGAATCAAGATAATTCCATAAATATTACAGAAAAAATAATTTATGATTTTGGTGATCTAGAGAAGCACGGCATCTATCGTGATATACCCTATATATATGGTGGAGGATTGACTGCACGACATACTGATATTAGCGCTG
>CAYRIU010000044.1:0-14921 GCA_964424615.1 uncultured Gammaproteobacteria bacterium
TCGATCAAGATAGCAATACGATCTGACACTTGTCTGATATTACTGATCACTGCCAAAGACTCTTTGGTGCCCTGATGAGCAGTATTGAGACGCATGACATCAGCACCGGCTCTATACATAGCTTCTATAAATTCTGGCTGGCACTTACGATCAGAGATAGTGGCCACAATTTTAGTTTGTTTTTTTCTCATATATAAATTTTATACTAATGATTCACCAGTCATATCGGCTGGTATGTCCAAATCCATGACACGCAAAATGGTAGGTGCCACGTCACTCAAATTGCCTTGGGTTTTATTTATTTTATCATGCTTTGACGAAATCAGATAAAACGGCACAGGATTGAGAGTATGAGAAGTGATAGCTTGATTGATTTTTGGATCATATGTCTCCTCGGCATTACCATGATCAGCTGTAATCATCAAAGTATAATTATGTTTTTTGGCACTATCGGCAATCTGACCCAAGGCACTATCAACCACCTCTACTGCCCGGACAATGGCTGGAAAATTACCACTATGTCCGACCATATCACAATTGGTCAGGTTGACTGCAATAAAATCATACTGATCGTCCTCTATGGCTTTTACTACCGCGGCGGCAATTTCTGATGCTTTCATTTCTGGTTTTTCATCATGAGTTTTGACATCTTTGTTGCTAGGGATCATGATGCGTTCTTCATTTTTGACTGGCTCATATTTTTGAGCATTAAAGAAAAAAGTCAGGTGAGTGAATTTTTCTGTTTCAGTCACTTTGAGTTGCTTCAAGCCATGAGAAGCTATGACTTCTGATAGACAATTGTCTATCTGCTCTGGACCAAAAGCTACTCTGACATCTAGCTCATCATCATACTTGGTCATGGCGACAAATTTTAGATTATCAATTTTGGCATCAAGAATTTTACTAGTGATCTGACGTGCGCGATCAGAGCGAAAGTTGGCAAAGATCACTGCATCATTGGCCGCGATCAAACCAGCACCCTCCTCTTCTAGCTCTATAGAAGCCGGTTCGATAAATTCATCCAAATTACCCAAGGCATAATTGTGTTCAATAATATCCTGAGCATTTTTGAATTTTTTCTCCGAACCTTGAGTCATGACCAAAAAATGTTTTTCTATGCGATCATGATTATTGTCTCTGTCCATGCCCCAATATCTACCACCAATAGAAGCAATGCGTCCTAAGCCAGAATTTTTTAAAAACTCTTCTAAATCTTGGATATAGTTTTTGGCACTTTGTGGAGCGACATCGCGTCCATCAGTAAATAGATGCAAAAATACTTTTTGTACTCCATGTTCTTTGGCAGCCAAGACCAAGGCCTTGAGATGCTCAATGTGTCCATGGACACCACCATCACTGACTATGCCTTTGATGTGTAAAGCACTGCTGTGTTTTTTCACATGCTCAAAAGCTTCCAAGATAGCTGGATTTTTGGCCAATTCATTATTTTTGACAGCGCGATTTATTTTGACGAGATTTTGATAAATAATGCGACCAGAGCCGATCACTAGATGATTGGCTTCTGAGGTGCCCATCTGACCATCTGGCAGTCCGATAGCTTCGCCACTAGCTGCCAGTTGTGCAAAAGGATACTTGGCTTGCCACTCATCTAGATGTGGTGTCTGAGCACTAAAAACAGCGTTGTGATCTTGAGCCTGACGATAGCCCAAACCATCACACACCACCAAGATTACTTTATTTGACATAATTTTTTAGAAAGGAAATTTTTTGAGACTAGCTTTGCTACCCAAAGCTTTTTCTATTTTGAGTAAACGATTATATTTGGCTGTGCGCTCAGAGCGAGCTGGAGCGCCAGTCTTGATCTGACCAGTGCCCATGGCTGTTGCTAGATCAGCGATAAAATCATCCTCTGTTTCCCCACTACGATGCGAGATGACTGCTGTCATATTATTTTGGCGAGCCAGCAGAATAGCTTCTATTGTTTCGCTCAAAGTACCAATCTGATTGAGCTTGATCAAAATGGAGTTAGAAGATTTTTGCTCTATACCTTTTTGTAGGCGCTTAATGTTGGTAACATAGAGATCATCACCGACAATTTGTACTTTATTTTCAGTAGCTGACAAAAATCCAGAAAATCCCTGCCAATCATCTTCACTAAAAATATCTTCCAGCGTATGAATAGGATATTTTTTTAATAGCTCTAAATAGAAATCTGCCAGCTCACTACTAGACAAATTTTTAGCTTCTTTTTTGAGCTCATAAATATTATCTTTATAAAACTCAGTAGCTGCTGCATCAATACCAAAAATAATATCCGCGCCCAAGTTGTAGCCGGCTTTTTGAATAGCTTCACTCATCAATTCAAATGGCTCGGCGTTTGATTTGACCGCTGGTGCAAAACCACCTTCATCGCCAACACTGATTTCATAACCTTTACTTTTCAAAATCTTTTTCAAATTGGCATATACTTCTGCACACATCCTGATAGCTTCACTGATATTTTTAGCGCCAATGGGTAAAATCATATATTCCTGGATATCAGTCGCCCAGTTGGCATGCTTACCACCATTCATGATATTCATCATTGGTAATGGCAAATAATAACTACCAGCAAAATCTGGATTGAATTTGGCTAGATATTCATACAAAGGTTTTTTTTCATGACTAGCTTGAGCGCGAGCTGTAGCTAGTGATACGGCTAAAATAGCATTGGCTCCTAGCTTAGCTTTGTTATCAGTACCATCTAGGTCAATCATCACTTGATCAATATTTTTTTGTTCGCTAGCTTCCTGACCCAAAAGAGCTGGAGCAATAATAGTTTCTATATTTTTGACTGTATTTAAAACTCCCAAGCCATTGTAGCGCTTCATATCACCATCACGTAGCTCGACAGCTTCATAGCTACCAGTAGAGGCACCAGATGGAACTGCAGCCGACCCAATAGAGCCATCTTCCAAAACTACAGTAGCCTCGACATTGGGATTACCACGAGAATCCAAAACTTCTAGAGCTTCAATATTTTTTATTTTCATATTTTAGCAAAATTAATATTAAAAAGGACTATAATTATAGCAAATTATAGCCTTTGGTCAATTTCAAAATATAAAAAAGCGCCCCGAATCATCACGAAGATGATCCGAAGCGCTTATCGTTCTAGCGGTCAAACCTCTGGTGACTTGACGCTATGCCTCAGTCTTCGGTTTTGCGAAGATGGGCTGTGAGAAGAAGTATTTCCAGTCAGTGGGTTGGATGAACTTGTATTGCTCAAAGAACCAATAGGCTTCTCTGAATTTTGCCTGAGCTCGCTGGATCTTCAGTTGGACATTCACACTTTCTTCCAAGCGGAGGGGCGCATTCTGTGCACGCTCAGCTTGAATGAGCTCACCGGCCAAAGCTTGCAGCCTGCAAGAGCACATCTGTTCTAATTCACCAGCACTCACTTGAGCCATATAACTCAAATCATCAAGACAAATATGCCTCTTGAGGTCATTAATCTTGTTATTAGTCCTATCCATTACGGCAAAAATGATCACAGAGATCCAACATGTCAAAATACCATTGATCACACGAAACGACAGATTTTGAACAACAAACAACAAGACAATCATCACCGCCACCAACAAAAAAGCAGCGGGAATAAAATAACGCTTGATCCTATACCACTTACTGAGACTAGTCATGTTAAAGAACCTCCGATACTGTCTTTGGTGTTTAAGTTGGACGCTTCGGGCGTCTTCAGACCAAGGCTTCGGACCAAGACCTGAAACTTCAACTTCAGCTATCTGAGACAGTGCAAATAGCATTGCTATCTTAAAATATTTAATAATTGAAGTCAAATAAAAAAACCTATACCAATTATTGACAATTCAGCAAAATTATGAGATTATAGCATTTATTCATTTACCTAAATTAGCAAAATATGGCTGGCGACGTTATTTTAAGATTCGACAATGTAACTTTTGAATATGTGGAGAAAAAGATTCTGCTTGACGAAGCTTGTTTTAGTGTACGTCAAGGTGCAAAAGTAACTTTGATGGGTCAAAATGGTGCTGGCAAAAGTACTATCTTTAAACTAATCAAAGGAGACATCAAGCCAACTAAAGGAAATGTTTTCATCGCCAACCAGTCTAGTATTGCCACAGCTTTGCAAATGATAGACAAGGCTGATCTCAACCTTACTATTGAGGATTATTTTGCCAAAGCTTTCTTGGAAGTGCCAGGCAATATCAAAAGCCAAATCAATAAAGTACTGGAAGCTGTCAATCTGACTGTACCCTTGGACAGGAAAGTTGGAGATCTTTCTGGCGGTCAACAGGCTCGTATACTACTCGCCTTTGCTCTGATCCAAAATCCTGACATACTGCTACTCGATGAGCCAACCAATAATCTAGACAAAGATGGTATCGATCATTTGATTCAGTTTTTGATCATGTATGAAAAAACTGTCATAGTCATATCTCATGATGCAGATTTTTTGAACTGCTTCACTGAGGGCGTCATCTATCTGGATTCTTTTACCAAAAAAACAGAAATCTATGTCGGTGACTATTACTCAGTAGTAGAAGAAATAAATAACCGTATAGAAAGAGAGCGTAAAAAAAATGCTCAACTAGAAAAAGAAATACAAGACAACAAAGAAAAAGTAAACTTCTTTTCCAACAAAGGTGGAAAAATGCGCAAGCTAGCTAGCAAGCTCAAAGAAGAAATAGAAGAACTAGAAGAAAATAAAGTAGATGTCCGTCGCGAAGACAAAACTATTCGCGAATTCACTATCCCAGACCAAGGCATCACTGGTAATATAGTCACTATTCACTCAGTCAAAGTCATCAAAAATCACGAACCAATCACCAAGGATGTTGATTTGGTCTTGCGCCAAAGAGATAAGATGATAATCTCTGGACCAAACGGTATCGGCAAAAGCACATTATTACGCTCACTCGTAGACGAAAGTAACGAAGGAGCCAAAATATTACCCGGCACTACTATAGGCTACTATAGCCAAGATTTTGCTACTCTAGACTATGAGCAAACCGTGTTTGATTCTTTGACTAGTGTCACTGCCGATGGCATTGATATCACTACTATGCGGGCTATTGCTGCCGGCTTCCTCATCACTGGTGAGCTGATGGGCCACAAAATATCCCATCTATCAGAAGGCCAAAAAGGTTTATTATCATTTGCCAGATTGGTCCTGATGAAACCTGGTCTACTCATCCTTGATGAGCCAACGAATCATATCAACTTCCGCCATATTCCCATCATTGCCAAAGCCATAGATGAATATGAAGGAGCTGTCATCCTCATCAGTCATATGCCAGACTTTGTCAAAGAAATAAAATTTACTCAAAGACTAGATTTAGGAAAACTATAAAAAAATATCCCGCTGAGCGGGATATTTTTATTCAACAAAATTATTTTAGCAAAATCTTCATCAAGGCAATATAATTCTCCATCGCTTGCTCGGGAAATAGTTTGTGTAAATTATTAGCTACTCCTTGACGCAAATTTTCATCATTTAACAACTTCTCCAAATATCTTTCCATGATCTGATGTTGACCTTGTTTGACCATGTAGGCAGCATTGTGTTTGGCCAAAAAAATAGCATTTTGCTCCTGATGACTATCAGGCATAGGTATCAAAACCAAAGCTTTCGATATCTGGGCAGCCTCAGTGATAGTCTGCATGCCAGCTCGAGAGATGATAAGCTCTGCTCTACTCATCAGATCTAGCATCTGACTAGTGACAAATTGGTGTGGAGTATAATTTTCGGCAATCGCTTTTTGATCCCAATTTTCTGCTCCTAAAATATGATGCACAGGATAAAAAGTACCCAAGTAAGGTATGAATTGTTTCACGAATTCGTTCAAACCTCTGGCTCCCAATCCTCCGCCAGTGATTAAAATAATTTTTTGGTCTACTACATCAGAAGTATTGATACGCACTGGATTGCCAGTGAGCACTACTTTCTTTTTATTTTTAAAATTATTTTTTTGTTCTGGAAAAGTGACGGTGATTTTATTGGCCAGCGGTGCCATCAGCTTGTTAGCCAAACCAACTACTATATCTTGCTGATGGATGATGATAGGTATACGACAACACCAAGCCGCCCAAACTACAGGCACAGCTACAAAACTACCGGCTGTCAAAACTAAGTCTGGTTTATATTTTCTCAAAATATTTAAACTTTTGAAAAAGCTTATTTTCAGTTTCAATATATCAGAGAAATTGGCCCAAGAAAAATAACGACGCAACTTGCCAGTATTCAAAGTAATATATGGCAAACCGCTCTCTTTGACTATTTTGATCTCTGGACCGCTAGGACTACAAACAAATAAATAATCCGCTGGAAAATTTTTGGCAATAGCCAAAAGCGGACTGACAGATCCTAATGTCCCGCCACCTACCAATAAAATTTTAGGCTTTTTTTCACTCATATATTACGCTGTAGTATGCCTAGATATATTAGCCAAAATACCGATAGCCATCAAGGTGACAACCAAATTAGAGCCTCCCAATGATATAAAAGGTAGTGGTACTCCTGTCAAAGGCATAACTTGTAATAACCCAGCTACATTGATAAATACCTGGGCAGTCAACCAGACTACAATGCCCACGGAAAAAAATCTAGCATAATTATCGGGAGCATGCTTGGCTATCGACAAGCCTCTCCACAAAACAATCACAAACAAAAATATAATGCCGACAGAAAAGATAAAACCAATCTCTTCGGCCATGATAGCAAAAATAGAATCATTGGCTGGCATGGGCACATAAGATTTTTGCTTGGAATTGCCCAGACCCAAGCCGAGCCAGCCACCAGAGCCTATGGCAATCAATGATTGTTTGAGCTGCCAACCAATACCACGAGGATCTATGTCTGGATTCCACCAGGCGATAAAACGATTCATACGATAAGGTGCAGCCTTGATCAACACCACAAAAGCGACAATGCCAGATGACAATATATATCCCAAATGCTTGATAGAAGCACCGGCCACAAAAAACATACTCAAAGCAACACACAAAATCACTAACAAAGTACCAAAATCTGGCTGTTTGATAATCAATAAACTAATAATAGATAAAATAATTAAAAAAGGAATTGTCCCTCTAGACCAGCTACTCAGCTCTTTGTAATGACTATCCAGCCAGCTAGCCAAATAAGCAATATAAAATAATTTGACTAATTCAGTTGGCTGAAAAGAAATACCACCCAATACAATCCAAGACTGAGCAGAGCCATAATTATTGTTCAAGCTTGATACAAAAACTAAACCTAATAATACAAAACACAGTATTAAAAAAAATTTAGAAAACTTTTGCAAATGAGTATAATCAGTCCTAAAGGCTACATAAAACAAAACTAAACCTGGCAAAATACCATGCAAGAGTTGCTGCTTCACTAATCTATAGGTATCATGGTAGCGATAAAATGACTCGGTAGCTGAGGCTGAAGACAAAAATAACAGACCCAAAAAAATCAAAACACCAACAGTCATCAACAAAATATTATCAGGCTGATGACCAGCTCCACGCTTAGCATAAAATGGTTCTACCAACCAATAAATTAAATTGAATCTGGCACGTCTAACCATAGCTCTATTTGACTAAACTATTAAACTGCCTAGCACGATCAAATTCATTGGCAAACATATTGAAGCTGGCTGCAGCTGGCGAAAATAAAATGACAGTAGCTTTTTGTTTTTTCGCACTGGCTCTGACTATTTTCCAAGCTTGCGATAAATTTTTTACATTAGAATGAATTTTATCCTGAGGATAAGATATTTTTTTGAGCTCAGCTAATAATTTATCACTAGCACTACCATCCAACAAAACTAATTCTGCAACTTGTTTTTTGATAGCTTTGGCTAAAGACTGAAACTCCAACATTTTATCTACTCCTCCCGCTAGCAAAACTATCTTTTCATTTGGTAGTGCTTCTAGGGCTGCTACTGCTGCATCAGGAGTAGTGGAAGCTGAGTCATTATATATTTTCAAATCCCCTATCTTTTTGACTAGTTGCAAGCGATATTCTATGCCCGTAAAACTATTAACGGCTTTGGCAATCTGGGAGTTAGCTATACCCAAAACTTTGGCAGCACAAATAGCTGCCAAAATGTTGGCTAGGTTGTGCTGTCCCAAGACTTTGATCTTGTCAGTTTTCATCACTAATTCATTGCGCTGACCGTCAAAAAAATAAATGCCACCAGAGCGTAGATAAGTTCCTTTGACTTTTTTGGTCAAAGAAAAATAATAAACTTGCGACTTGACTTTCTTGGCAAATGATTTGGTGTGAACATTATCAGCATTGAGTACCACGATATCATTAGCTTTTTGATACTTACAGATAAAAAATTTTGCTTGTTTATAGTCATTAAAAGAGTCATAACGATTGAGGTGATCAATCATGACATTAGTCACTATAGCTAGATGTGGAGAAATATGAAAAGGATCCAAGCCTTCCAGCTGCCAACTAGACAATTCCAGTACAGGCCAGCTATTTTTGGGTAATGTATCAACGACAGACATCATAGCTGTCTTGGCTATATTGCCAGCCAAAACACTTTTGGGATATTGTGTTTTGACAATACCAGAAAGCACAGAAGCGGTAGTGGACTTACCACGCGTACCAGTCACAGCGATGATGGGTCCTGCAAAATTTTGAAAAAACAAAGTAGCCTCATTGAGAATGGTTGTTTTATTTTTTTTAGCAATTTTGAGATAAGGTGAATTTTTTGGTACACCAGGATTTTGAATGATCAGATCTTGACCAACAAAATCACTATTCACGTGGCCACCTAGACTATATTTGATTTTTTTACTACCGGGAAATTTTTTAATTTTATCAATAGTACTTTTCAGAGCTTTGGCGTCTTTGGTGTCAGTGATAGTGACTTGAGCCCCATGTTTTAACAACCATTGCACAACAGCCAAAGCACCACCGTGCAAACCAAGGCCCATCACCAAAACTTTTTTGTTTTTATAATTTACCATAAAGTAAATCAAGTATAGCAATGATCAATCCCAAGACAGCCAAAATACCAGACAACAACCAAAAGCGCATCACAATCTTGGTTTCTGGCCAACCCTTGGCTTCAAAATGATGGTGCAATGGGGCTGATAAAAATACCTTTTTTTTACGAATTTTTTTGGATAAAACTTGAATAATAACAGAAAGAGACTCCATCAAAAATAAAAAGCTAATAATCGGTAACAATAAGGCATACCCTGTCAACATTGCGACAATACCCAAGGCAATACCTAGCGACATGGCTCCAGTATCTCCCATGAAAAATCTAGCCGGATGTATATTGAACCACAAGAAAGAAATCAAAGCACCAACTATCGCTCCACAAAAAGCCGCTAAATTATAATTGCCCTGCACAAAAGCAATAGTGGCATAGGCACCAAAAGAAGCTAAGGCCAGACCACCAGCCAAGCCATCTAGACCATCGGTCTCATTGACTGAAAAGGCAGTAGCCACAATCACAAAAATAAAAAATGGAATAAACCACCAACCCAAACTATATAAACCCACAAAAGGAATACGGATAGTATCCCAGTCCAATTTAAAATAAAACCACCAAGCACCAAAAGCAGAAATGGCCGTATACATCAAAAGACGATGTTTGACTGTCAAACCGCCGCCTTTACCGCCACCCTGACGCTTGATATTGAACCAATCATCAAGCAGTCCTACCAAAGCCGAAGCCACAAAAGCACCCAATGGTAAATATGTTTCTTCTCTACTGATAAAATTCAATCTAGCCAAAATAGAATCTGGCCACCACACAGCTATCAACAAGAACGCCAAACCAAGTAACAACACAGTAAACCAAATCAAAACTCCACCCATAGTAGGCGTACCAGATTTTGCCTTGTGTAAATTAGAAAAAATAGGTGTCTGACCATCATCGCGAATACTTTTACCTAATTTATATCTATACAAAATATTACTCCAAGTTGGCGTCAATAAAAAAGCCAAGACAAAAGAAGCTGTGGTTAAAGAAAAAATCTTGATTATTTCTTGCTCAGGCATTGAGGTTGTAGTTTAAAATATAATAATAATATGTCAAAAACATGACATGTGAACACAAAATATAAGCCAAAATCAAATGACTAAAAGCTGGTCTCTTGGTAAAAATAACAGTAGCAATAATAAAATTCACAATGCTCAACAATACTAAAATAGCAGGCAAATATATGAGCCACAGCCAATCGCCTAGCAGATCAATACCAGAGTAGATATTATAATGTAGAGAGGCTATAGGGCTATGAGCAATTTTAGCATAAAAAAATAATGCCCAAATTGCCAACAAAAAAAAGACTGAGCTATTGATCAGCCAAAAAGACCAGCGATCCCTATAGATAACTTTGATTTTCATCCACAACAATCGAAACATAAGACTTATTTTACCAGAATAATCAATTATTGTAAAAAATGCTTTTTATTATGATATAATACGCACAATCTAGCAAGACTACACTACTTTGATTTGTTTGACACTAGGTAGCTTGCTCCTAATCTCATGCTCCACCAAAAATTTGACAGTAATATCTGACAAACTACAGTGAGCACAAGCACCTTGCAAAGAAATAGTGACTATACCCTGCTTTTGGTCATACTTGACCAGCTGCAGATCACCATTGTGCTGAGCTAGCGACAAACGAATATTTTCTATTATATCTAAAAGCTTTTGCTTGTTACTTAATTTGGCCATTTATTTTATTAAATACTTCATCTAATTTACTTTTGGCTTCTGCACTATGCGCAAAGTGTTTTAAACCATCACCTTCATAACGCGGTATGATATGCCAGTGAACATGATCTACTAGCTGACCAGCAGCTCGACCATTGTTAATAGCAACATTGAAACCATCACTAGGCAATATATTTTTGAGCTGTGTAGCCACACGGTGTACAATTCTGATATGATCTGCTGCTTCTTCTGGAGTCTCTTCAGAAAAATTATTGATATGTTTTTTGGGTATGACCAGTGTATGTCCCAAAGTATTTGGCTCAATATCCAAAAATGCTATATAGCCATCATTTTCAAAAATAATCTGAGCTGGTATTTCTTTATTGATAATTTTACAAAATATGCAATTCATAATGATATGGTTAAATGTATTTAATAGTGTATACCAAAAAATAATATTTGCCTAATTATCTGGCCACCACCTGATACAAAGTAAGATCGCCATTGATGAGTATAGGTGCTGACAAATCTAGCTGACTACTAGCCATGATAGATTTTACTTTGGCTAACTGCTCCACGGAATCACTAGCATAATAATAAATACCGATAGTACCATAAATACTCTTTACCCTCGGCCAAAGCTCCAAGTCACCCTGTGGCACCACTACTCTATAGTAGGGATAAAGATATTTATCACTACGCTCAGAAATAATGACTGACTCTGCTGGCACGACAGCTTTGATATTTTGGTATTCTTTGTAATAGCCATATATATAACGAGCGCTAGCTAGCCATCCATCATTGGCTGTGAAAATAATCTGGTTGGCTGAAAATAAAACTAAGCCCACTATGATACAAGTCTGCCAAAAATTACTATGTTTAAGATTAGTCAAAAGATATTTGATACCAATAACTACCAATGGCACAGACATGACAAAGATGGGCAAAAAATAACGCACATAGGAAATACTGATAGTGTTTAAATTTTTGACTAGTAGATCAGCAAAATCCCAAGAGCCATAATACAATACCAACAACACACTAACTACTACATAAACTACTAAATATTTTTTATGTTGATCGTTATTTTTTGATTTTAAAATATTCCAAACTCCTAATAAAATAAAAATGCTATATGGCCAGATTAACAACCAAAAATATTTGATATAATTTTTGACAGCCAATAACACATTTACTCCAAAAGGGGAAAGCCAAGACAAAATATTATCAGCTCTCAGGTGTGTTTCACTGGGCAAAGCATTGGTCTGAAAATTGGCATAGCCAGTCAAAAAATAACCACCAAATACTAGCTTATTCAAATACAGTGCCCACAATATAATAGCAATAAAAATAATGAAGCTATTAATCATACGTAGCTTTGATAGCTGGGGCTTTAGATAATAAAAAAATAATACTAACATCGGCAATAGCCAAATAATTTCTGGCGGACGACAGACAATAGCTAAAGCAAAAAATAAACTACCAGCTATGTATTTTTTATCAACAAATGCAAATAGAGCCAAGATAGCTAAAAATAAAACTACAATATTTGGCAAAAGAACTTGAGTAGCAAAATAAAACCACGGCCCAAGAGTAGCTAATAATATAGTGCTGACTATAGCTAAATTTTTATCTGGAAATAATTTGCTAATCAATAAATAAAATATCAAAACAAAAGCTGCAGCCAACAAAGGTACTACAAATAAAGACGCAAATTGACCAAATAGCCAAGATAAACTAGCCATGATGAATAGACTTGGTAAAAATGCCATAGGCAAAGTCACGCCATCGATGACATTTTGACTGCGTGTATGTAGTAAAAAATTACTCAAAATATTGAGCGAATCAAACTCACCAATGCTAGCCTGATCTACGATTCTAGATACTGACCAAAAATTGGCATTGGCATCTGGCCAATTGAAGGCCAGGTGTTTTGACTCATGCCACTGTGGATACCACAAAAATAAGATTGGTGTGGTGTACAAAATAAATGCACCAACAGCGATTAGCAAAGCAATAAATTTTTGATTATTTATTTTCTTCATTGACTAAGGCAATAATTTTTTGGCAATAATTGTCCAATGTAAAATCCGCCACACTATTGAGACAGTTGTCTTTGAGCTTGGGCAAGATATCTCTATTGGTATAAAGATAATTAATAATTTTTTTGAGAGCTTGCTCATCGCCAGCCGGAAATTTCCAACCATTGTAACCCTCTTTGATCAGCTCAGCCGCTCCCCCAATATCAGAGCAAAGCACTGGCAAACCAAGATTCAATGCTTCATAAATTACAGTTGGTGAATTTTCATAACACAGTGATGGAAAAACTAGGGCATCCATCTTGGCTAGCACCTCCCATAATTTTGCGTGATTGAGCCAACCATGAAAAACAATACGCTGATCATTTTTGGCAGCAGCGATTGCTTTTTGAGCGTCTGGTCCACCACCAATGATATGCAAACGAGCGTGCTGTAATGGCAACTCACTAAATAATTTAATTAAACGTATCACACCCTTGGCTTCGTGAATCTGTCCCAGATAAACTAATTCCAATTTTTCCGTATTTATTTTATTTATCTTTGGCGCTTCTTCGGTCGGATTATATATCACACTTTTTATAGACTGCGGGAAAAAACCACGCTGTGTATAAAAATCTAACAAATATTGCGACGGTGAAATGACAAAATCTGGTGAAGCAAACATTTTTTTCATCAACCAAGGATAGCCTAAATATCTAAAAAATTGATGCGACCAATGATTTTCTTGATTTTTGATAATCAAGCCAGAAGGTGTGACTAGCTGCACATCATGCAAAGTATGAATGTGCTTGATACCTAAACGACGTATCAAAAGTGGTATCAAAAAACCAATACCCATCAAATTGTGTGTGATGACCACATCTGGTTTCTCTATTTGCAAAATCTTTTTAATTTGCCAATAAGAAAAAATATTAAAAGTATCAATAATATGCCAAAGCAAACGCCAAGGAGCGGCATGCAAAAAATCATTGATGTAATAATAAATATTTACTGGCACTATACGATAGACGTGCACACCATCTTCTTCTTCCAGCCAAAAATTTTTATTATTAGCCGTTACTGTTTGATTATTGACTTTGATACTTCTCGGCTTGGTACTCACGACAAAAACATGCTGCCAGGCTTTTTTCAAACCTTTAGCTTCCTGAGCAGCTATTATCTCTGCTCCTCCACGAATCAATGGTGGGTATAAATTACTGATAACGGCAAATTTCATTAGTTTAAACTATTGATTATATTATTTAATTTTTCACCAGCTATATCCCAAGTATAATGAGCCAATACTCTCTTGCGACCAGCCTGACCCATAGTTCTTGATAGTCTAGCATTTTTCAATAAAATCTTGATCATGTCAGTCAGATTTTGCACAGAGCCAGGTTTGACCAACAAACCTGTTTCTTTTTTGACAACCAATGATCTGACTCCAGCCAAATCAGAGGCAATCACTGGAACACCGCAAGACATGGCTTCCAAAGCAGCAATACCAAAAGCCTCCGATCGATCGATAGATGGCAAGACCAAGATATCAGCCAAGCTATAATATTTTAATAAATCTTTATCATTGGCTCGACCAATAAAAATAATTTTTTTACTCAAGCCCAAATTATCAGCCAAACTTTTGTAACTATCCAACATGTCACCAGTGCCTACAACCAAAACTCTAAAATCATCATTATCATTGAGTTTATAAATAGCCTGAATCAAGATATTTACACCTTTGAAATAATGCGCTCTATCTAGTGCACCGACAAACAAAATCACACTTTTGTCATAAAGATCATACCTAGACATCATCTCCTTGTCCCTAAAGCGAGGCTTAAAAAGTAAATGATTCACACCGATCGGCACTTCCTCAAACTTTTCTGGCTCTATATCTATCCATTCTTTCAATGCTGAGCTCTTGGCATAGTCCCAAGAAGTGACCAAAACTTTATCAGAGCGATCAATGATTCTAGGTAAAACATGATCAGTATGCCAACGAAAAAAATTGGCCAAAACACCAGTACCCACTACGTCCATATGATAAGTAGTGAGTAATCTTATATCTTTTATCTTATCCAAAAAATATATAACCTCTGCCCCACCAAAAAAAGGATAGTGCAAATGTATGAGGTCAAAATTCCAAAGCTTCCAAATCAGTTGTGGTAAAAAACCACTATTACCATATTTAAACCATGGGTAGAGACGTTCTACCTTAAAAGGATATTCATCTTTTATATTT
>CAYRIU010000045.1:0-2825 GCA_964424615.1 uncultured Gammaproteobacteria bacterium
TCAAGCAGAAGACGGCATACGAGATCCAGGTCACTGTAGAGGCTGTAGAGGTCTTGGATCAATTGATAGGTGAAATAGTAGAGACAGTTTTATCTTATGAAGGTGTGACTTTGATCACAGCCGATCATGGTAATGCTGAGCAAATGTATGATTTACAAACTGGTGAGATAAACAAAGAGCATACCAACAATGCTGTGCCATTATTTATTATTGGTCAGCAATTCGCTGGTAAGAGTGTTTTGACAGGGCTGGCTGGCAAAGATTTGAGTCATATCACTCCAGTTGGTGTATTAGCCGATGTAGCTCCGACTATTTTGAAAATCATGGGATTAAAAAAACCACCAGTGATGACTGGTAGTTCTTTGATATAATATTTACCAAATTCTGACTAGTAGGCTAGCGCATAGTATGCCTACTATGATGCCAAAGAATACTTCGATATTACGGTGGCCAAATCTTTCGTTTAGTATCGGGAAAGCATATTCTCGATCATCTGGTAGTTCTTTGATGAGGCGATTGATGACTTTACTATTGTTGCCTAGTTGCCAGCGGATACCAGTAGCATCACGTAGTATCAGTAGAGCCAAGACCAGTGACATGGCAAAGCTGGGAGAATTTAGTCCCTCATAGTATCCCATGACATAGGTGAGTGAGGTTACTACAGCTGCATGGGATGATGGCATACCACCGTAGCTCAAGATCACTGGCCAGCTGAATTTACCTTGGCGCATTTCTAATAATACTTTGATTACTTGGTTAATCAGCATCACCAGCAATGGTATGATAAAAAGTTGATAATTCATAAGATATTTACTATTATTACTTATCGTTATGGCTACAATATGAGGCTATTGTAGTAGCCGATTGTGATTCCATGGTTTCAATTATAGCAAAATTTATATAAAAAACAATGAATTTTTTACAAGCGACAATTTTGGGTGTAGTCCAGGGTATTACTGAGTGGTTGCCTATTTCTAGCTCTGGTCATTTAGTGTTATCTGAAAAATTAATGAATTTGAGCGTGCCAGTATCATTTGATATATTTTTACACATTGGCAGTTTGCTGGTTATTGTGGTATTTTTTCGTCAGCAATTAGCTGAGATGATCAAAAGTTTTTTACGTCGTCCAAATAATTGTCCAGTAGAGCAACAAAAATGGTGGTTATATTTAGTGATTAGCACAATAGTGACTGGTATCATTGGCGTGTTATTTTATCCCCATATAGAAAATTATCGTACAGTCAGTTTTGCAACTACTGGTTTTTTGGTGACTAGTATTTTTGTACTATCCTCGTATTGGAGTAGGGAGGCAAGATCATTGAATTATTACTTGGCAGTTGTACTGGGCATTGTCCAGGGTTTGGCAGTTTTGCCAGGTTTATCTCGTAGCGGTTTGGTATTGTCTACTGCTTTGTTGCTCGGCATGGGCAAAAAACAAGCTTTTGAGTATACATTTATTTTAGCTATTCCAGCTATTTTAGCCTCTTTTGTTTTGGGGGTCAAAGATTTGGCTTGGCAAGGAATATATTTGTGGGGTTTGCTTGTGACTATATTGGTAGGGTTTGCCAGCTTGACTTTACTCAAAAAAATAGTAAATCAAGATAAATTTTATTGGTTTTTTATTTATACTTTAATATTAGGTATTATCTTTAAAATATAATGTGGCAAAAATTTAAAATATTTTTTTGGTCAATTGTTTTACTAGCTATTTTAGTAGTTTTAGCTTCGGCTTATCTTTTGTTTTCTGGCAATCATCAAACAGCTACTACTTTTGTGGTCAAAAATGGTGAAGGTGTCAATGAAATTAGTAAAAATTTACATGATCAGGGTTTGATCAAGAATCAATTTGTTTTTGAGACTTGGATTTGGTTATTAAAATCTGAAAATAAGGTAGTCGCTGGTATTCATGATTTGCCAGCGGATATTTCTATTTATCAGTTGACTCGTAATTTACTCAGATTGCCTAGTAATTTTCAGGCTTCTATTTTAATACCCGAAGGTTATGATAGAAATATGATCGCCAAGGTTTTGGATAAAAATGGTTTAAGTGGTGAAAAGTTTTTGGATTTGAGTGCCAAAAAACAAGACTGGCAGCTAGTTTATGATTTTTTAGCTGATGCTCCAAAAAATGCCAGCTTGGAGGGCTATATTTTTCCTGATACTTATTTTGTCGATCGCTATACCACAGAGGAAGATTTTTTACGCAAGACTTTGGATAATTTTGATAAAAAATTAACGCCGACCTTACGTGCTGAAATAAAAAAACAAAACAAATCTATTTATGAAGTTTTGATTTTGGCTTCTATCATTGAGCGTGAAGTGCCGGATGATCATGACAAAAAAATGATTGCTGATATTTTTATCAAACGTATGCGTGATGGCATGCGTCTAGAATCTGATGCCACTATCAATTTTATAACTGGTAAAGGCTTGGTGCAGCCTAGTCATGACGATTTGCAAATTGATTCACCATACAACACCTATCGCAATGACGGTTTACCACCAGGGCCGATAGCTAATCCCGGCACAGCGAGTATTGAAGCAGCCTTGTATCCCACAGCCAATGATTATTATTTTTTCTTGACCACCAAAGATGGCGAGGTGATTTATAGTCGTAATTATCAGGAGCATTTGAAGAATAAGGCCAAATATTTGGATTAATATTAGGTAAAAAATAGCCCACAGAATGAGCTCAATTTTTGGGCTTTTTCTTGTATTGCTTATTATTTAAGCATTTGCTATAACTATATTGTTTGAGTCCAATCTAATTTATATGCCCAATACATTACTAAAAGAACAGCGGTGTGAGTGTGGACGCCTTTTAT
>CAYRIU010000046.1:0-64828 GCA_964424615.1 uncultured Gammaproteobacteria bacterium
TATGATCTTTGGCTTCTATGCGCTCAGCTACTTCTTTTTGCACCATCAAAGTCAAGCTGTCAGGCAGTGGATCAAAAGAAACAAATCTTTGGATAAATTTACCAGTCAAATAATAAGGTATGTTAGCAACAATTTTATAATGCTTGAATTGCTTTTGAGCCAAAATATCCTGCCATTGTCTGGAATCAAGCTTCAATATGTCTTGCCATATGATATCGATATTGCTACTCAACATGGCTATTTTGTCTAATGGCGCCCTAAAATCATCCTCTATCTCAAAGGCTACTACTTGGCCAGCCTTAGCTGATAATTTTTGAGTCAAAGCTCCTAAGCCAGGCCCGACCTCCAAGACCAAATCTGCTCTACTGACCTCTGCCTTAGCCACTATATAGTCCAAAACTTCTTCGTCCAGCAAAAAATTCTGACCCCGCAATTTGTTGGGCGTCAGATCATAACGCTGTAATAAATATTTTATTTCTTCTTTGGTCATTACAATAACATATACAACAAAGTCATAGCACCAGCCAAAGTAAATATCAATTTGAAGGCTATGATATCGCTAGGTATAAAAAATAAAGCAAAATAAATCAATAAAATTGCCAATAGTTTGCCCAAAACTAAACTCATTTCAAAAAATACTACTTTGGTCATGATGTGCTGATGACTATCACTATGCACTATCTTGGCCCTATCATAAGTGATGGCCGTCAATGGCACGCTGAGAGTATTTTTACCCAAACGTGAAAAAGTATCTAGAAAAAATACACCAGTAGCATTGGCAACAAATATTCTAATAAACCAAGATAGAGAATAAAAAGCACTACTTAAGGACAAAATATTTTTTTTATTGTGCTGATCGGTCAGCTGACCGACATACATAGTGATCAAAGCCGTCACCAAAGTAGCCAAGGCAATAATAGCACCCATATCAAAAGCATCAGCTATAATAGTAGAGATAAACACTGGCCAAATAACCAAAACTATAAACTCCTCACCAAAACCTAGGTAAGCCAATAATTCTTGTCGGCGTTCTTTTTTGAAAAGTAATTTGAAACTATTGGTATAGCTAAATGATTCTGGTGTAAAAACTTCCTTGGTCAATAGTGGTGGTATATTTGATACAAAAAATATTATAGAAACCACAACAAACAGCACATTGAAACCAAACTGCGAGATGATCAAACCAGCTAAAGCTGGACCGATGATATACATCAAGGAAGTAGCTACATTCATAAAGCTAACTTCTTTGCCCTCCTCTGTCTTGCCAATATACTTAGCAAAGTTGGCATGATAAGCTGGCCAATAAAATAATTTTTGCAAAGTCAAAATGATGGCAGCCACATAAAACAACGATGGCACAAACTGCACAAAATACAAACTAATATAAAATAAAGCATATAGACAACTGCCTACTGCTAGACTGGCCTCATAACCATAACGCTTCGCAAATTTGGCACCAAATGGCACCAAAAAAAGATAGCCCACATAGGTCACCAAATAAAACAACACTATTTTTTGTAAAGAATACCCTATATCATATAGATATATAGGCTCCCAAAACATGACCATGGCCAAACCAAAATTGACAATAATAGTAGAAATATATAGTTCACGCACTTCTTGACGCACCTTAGATGGAAATAGTGATGTAAAAAAACCCATGTGTAGCATATGCTTGCCTATTTAAAAAAAATATTAATTAATAATAATTTTACCCTGACGCAAAACCTCCACTGCGCCTGCTTCTATTTTGATGATAGTAGAAGGTGGGGTCAATGGTAGATTGCCAGCATTGATCAATAAATCTGGCTGTATATCTAGGTGAGCAAATTGCTCTTTGATGTGATCCACGCTGTACAATGCCTCTCTACCAGATATATTGGCCGAAGTACTGACCAAGGGCATCTGACTGATACGAGTCAATTTTTGACAAAAGGTATTACTAGAAATACGCAAACCCAAAGTCTCAGGAAAATATTTTTTCTGACCATAAAAGCGACAAGGTAAAACCATGGTCAAAGCACCTGGCCAATATTTGGCAGCCAACTGCCTAGCCTGATCATCAAAAATTACCAATTTTTCAGCCATGGCTAAATCAGAGACAATAGCTGTCAAAAATTTATTCTCTGCCCGTTGTTTTATGGCATATACTTTGGCTACTGCCACATCACTAAAATAATCAGCGCCCAAACCATAGGCAGTCTCAGTAGGATAGACAATCACTCCCCCCGCAGCCAAAACCTTGACCGCCTCAGCAATTATCTCGTCTAAATTATTGTGCTGCAAAAATATTTCCCTCATTAGACCACTAAACTAATAATTTTATTTTTGACGTAAATAAATTTTTTTACACTAGCACCATTCAAAGCTTGTTTGACTTTTTCCCTAGACAAAATTTGCTCCTGCAAATCGGTACTATCCTCTGTATCCAAAGGCAACTCAATGGTATCGCGTAGCTTGCCATTGATCTGAATACCGACGGTGATCAATTTATTTTGTAATAAAGCTTGATCAAACTTTGGCCACTGAGCTTTCACAATACTATCTTGGTGACCAAGTTGTTGCCACAATTCTTCTGTGATATGTGGAGCAAAGGGGCTGAGCAAGATAATAAATTTTTCAAAAACATCCTGTGATACCTGCTCTAATTTATCAAAAGTATTCAACAAAATCATCAGCTGAGAAACTGCGGTATTAAAACGCATAGCCATGATATCATCGCCTATTTTTTTGATACTCTGATGCAACAAGCGTTCTACTTCTTGGTCTAGCTGGACATCAGGAGCTATCCTGTCTTGCCAATCCCAAACTCTGTTCAAAAATCTGACCAAACCAGACACGCCTTTGTCATCCCAGGCCATCGACTGATCAAAAGGTCCCATGAACATGATATACATACGTAAAGCATCTGCCCCGTACTGCTTAACATAATCGTCTGGATTGACGACATTGCCACGAGATTTTGACATTTTGACACCACCACTACCCAAAATCATGCCTTGAGCAGTGCGCTTGCGATATGGCTCTGACCCTACTTCTTTTGGTATCGCGCCAATGTCATACAAAAACTTAAACACAAAACGAGACTACAAAAGGTGCAAAGTAGTATGATCATTGCCACCGTTGTACCAATCAACAGGTAGCCAATATTTGATTTTTTTTGGATCAGCTAGCTGCTTATCATTCTTGGCATCAGTATAGCGTATAAAATACCAATTTGAGCCAGCCCAATTTGGCATGGTGTCGGTTTCTCTCCTGGCTTCACCACCACATTTTGGACAAGTAGTCTTAGCCCAATCCTCTAGCTTGGCTAATGGTGACTGGCCTTCTGGACCTGGCTTGAAATCTTTGATATCTGGCAAGACTAGTGGCAAATCTTTTTCAGATAATGGCTGCCAATCACATTTACTACAATAAACCATAGGGATAGGCTCGCCCCAATATCTTTGTCTAGAAAATATCCAATCATGTAGACGATAGTTGACTGTCACTTTGCCAACTTTATTTTTTTGTAATAAATTCAAAATTTTTATCTTAAAATCATCGACAGTCAAACCAGTAAATTGACCAGAATTTATCATCACTCTACCATTGAGTGCCGGATAAGCCTCAACCGTAAGATCTCCTCCCTCTATCACTGGCACGATAGGTAGGTCATATTTTTTGGCAAACTCCCAATCCCTCTGATCATGAGCTGGTACAGCCATGATAGCTCCAGTGCCATAGCCCATAGTCACATAGTCAGCTACAAAAATAGGTATTTCTTCTTTGCTGACAGGATTGATGGCTTTGAGGCCTTTTAGCTCCACACCAGTTTTATCTTTGGTGTTATCTGCTCTTTCTAGATCAGATTTTTTGGCAGCTTGATTGATATAGTCCTCTACTTCTGAAAAATTACTAATCTTATCAGCCAGCTGTCTGACTAGAAGATGCTCAGGAGCTACCACCATAAAAGTCACACCAAATAATGTATCTGGACGAGTAGTAAATACTTTTAATTTTTCGCCCGAATCACTCAGTGCAAAATCAATCTCTGCACCCTCAGAGCGACCGATCCAATTTCTCTGCTGAACTTTGATCTGCTCCAAAAAATCTACTTTATCCAAATCTTCAATCAAACGATCGGCATACTTGGTAATTCTCAAGAGCCACTGCTCTTTTTCTTTTTTCTCCACTGCACTACCACAACGCTCACAATTACCACTGATCACTTCTTCGTTGGCGAGTCCTATCAAACAAGAAGGGCACCAATTTATCTTTTCTTTGGCTTTGTAAGCTAAACCATTTTTCCACATTTGGATAAAAATCCACTGTGTCCAGTGATAATAGCTTGGATCAGTAGTCTCCAAAAATCTAGACCAATCAAAACTATAGCCAACCAATCTTAACTGACGAATGTAATTATCAATATTTTTTCTAGTGGTCTCTTGGGGTGGGATATTTTTTTTGACTGCATAGTTTTCAGCTGGCAAACCAAAAGCATCCATACCCATAGGATAAAGAACATTCTTACCCAAAAAACGCTGATAACGAGCAATCACATCCATAGCAGTATAGGAGCGCAAATGACCAGCATGCAAGCCCTCGCCAGATGGATAAGGAAATTCTACTAAACCATAAAATTTCTCAGATCCCTGATCGGCTGATAAAAAAGTATTGTTTTCTTGCCAATATTTTTGCCACTTTGACTCTATTTTACTTGGCTGATATTTTGAAAATTTACCCATAATAATGCAAAAATTATGAAATAATTCTACCATTTAGCTTAGCAAAAATCAACTTATGACTAATTCCCACTCCTCGACAAAAAGACCTGATTATGATATAGTAGCTATTGCTAATAGTGCCTTATCAATAAGTTATAATATTATTAGTATATTCATCAAAAAGATATTTACCAGATTGGCTATCAAAATAGCTGATTTTTTGATTTGGTCAAAAAGAAAAATGCCATTTGTTTTTCGACCATTGTTTAAACTTATTTCACTAATACTCAAAATAATTTTTTTACCTTTTGTACTTTTGATTTATAAAAATATTGTTTTGATAAAAATAAAACTAAAGAATAAAAAAATAAAGGATACTGCCTTAATAATATTTATCCAAAAATATTTAGCTGGCACTGTCATTGCTCTCATCATCATAGGTACTACTACTAGCAATATCTTTGCCCAAAACTATAGTACTGATGAATACGCCCAAAAGACACTACTCTCTACTTTGGTAAAAAATGACTCAGCTAGCTGGAGTGAAATCATAGAGGAAAAAGCGCCTGTCGCTAGAGTAGTCACTAGTCCCAACTATATTGCTGGTACTGATGTACTACAAGAACCGCTGAGCAACAATACTGGTAATAGCAATAGTGGTGAAATTATCACCCTATCACCAGACGCCACTAGCTTGGTCATGCTCAATTCTGATGAAGATATACTGGATGTGCCTGTGCCTGGTCGCACTGAAAACATAGACTATATAGTACAAGCTGGTGATACCTTGAGTGGTATTGCTCAAAAATTTGACATCACAGTCAACACCATACTCTGGTCAAACAATCTAACATGGAATAGCACCATAAAGCCAGGCGTCAAACTAGTCATACTACCATCCTCTGGCTTGAGCTACACCATACAAAAAGGAGACAACTTAGCGGCTGTTGCCAAAAAATATCAAGCTGATGTTGATAAAATATTAGCCTACAACAACCTAGACAGTGTCTCTGCTATCAAAGCTGGCAATACCATATTCATCCCTGATGGCATCAAGCCAACGCAAGTTGTCTCATCTTACAAGGCACCAAGCTTGGCTAGCCAACCAAAGCCTACTGCTAATACAGCTACCTATGGCGATGATGAGTTGCCTCCAGCTAGCGATCTATCAGCCAATACAAAATTCTTGTGGCCAACACTTAGCCACAGAATCACTCAATACTTTAGTTGGGTACATACTGGTCTAGATATCGGCGACAAAGTCGGCAACCCAATCTACGCGGCGGATGATGGCAAGGTGCAGATATCTGGCTGGAATAGTGGCGGTTATGGTAACTATGTAATCATCAACCATGGTAATGGTCTACATACTGTCTATGGACACGCTAGTAAACTTCTAGTAAAAACTGGCGAAGTAGTCACTCGTGGACAAGTGATAGCTCTCATAGGCTCCACTGGCAGATCAACCGGCCCACACTTGCACTTGGAAGTCAGGCTCAATGGTACTAGGAAAAATCCTATTAACTACATCAAATAAAAAGCTAAAATAAAAATCACCCAAAGATTTATCAATGGGTGATTTTTTATTAAATTATATTCATTAGCTCTGCAACCACAACAACAAAATACCTAACCAAGAAACATTAAACAGTAAAAAGCTAAACCAAGGTTTGACATTGAATCTTTTATTGATCGGAATCACCAAAAAAGACCAAGCAATCAACAAAAATAATATACCTAGGCTATTAATCCCGCGATCAATGTATATACCAGAAAAATAATATATCACCAAAACAAATAATATAGTATTAATCAAAGCAAAAACAGCAGCCACAATATCATATCGTGTCTGCATGTTTCTCTTGAGTAGATCCATACTCATTTCTAAAAATGTAGAAACAAAAAAATAAAAAAATAAACTAACAAATATAGCCCAAAAAACAAAACTCAAATAATCACGATAATCTAGATAAAAATTTACTAGCCACAACATATATTTATAAAATAATTATACCATAAAATCATTGCTTATCAAAAAACCAGATCACACTATAGGAGTTTGATCTGGCGGTAAATATTTATCAAAAATTATGGTTTGACCACGGTCCAAAGATTATTGACATTCTGACCGTTGGTATCTCCGGGTTTTAAGTCTTTGACATAGAGATATAGAGGCTTACCCATATAGCTCACTTGTAAAGTTTTATCCTCTCTCTCAAAAGTTCCCAAGGCACCAGGAGCTGATTTATCAGCTAGACCATTGTGCAGGGTCAAAAATGGTGGCCAATTTTTAGCACATTCGCCAGTGCAGCTACTCTTACCGTTTTTATCAGTTTTGAACTGATAAAGAGTGCGACCTTGTTTATCAACCAAGAAAGATCCCAAGGTAGCATTACCACCGGTTTTTAAGAATACAATTTTGGCATTCTTGACTTTATTTTCGTAGCTATTGCGAAGACCTGGTACTAGTGACCAGAGCAAAAAAGCTGCACCAACAAAAGCAAAGAACAAAGCCATTGTTTTCCAAAAATTAAATTTAACTTTTTTTGCCATAAATATTTGTTTTAATTATTTATTTTTATAAAAGGATCGACCTTTCAACGTCGATAATATTATAACATTTTTTTGAAAATAAAAAAATAGCTACCAATAGATAGCTATCTTTAATAACACATTACTAACAAAATTTTTATAATTTACTAATCTATTCAGCCTTAAAATTTAAAGCTACCGAATTGATACAATATCTCTTGTGAGTAGGTTCTGGACCATCATCAAACACATGTCCCAAATGTGAGTCGCATCTAGCACACAAAACTTCGGTGCGTTTCATGCCCAGAGAATCATCTGGACGCTCTATGATATAATTTTGGTCCAATGGTGAAAAATAGCTTGGCCAACCAGTGCCAGAATCAAATTTGGCTTCCGAACGAAACAATGGTAAATCGCAAGCTGCACAATGATATGTGCCCAATTCTTGCTTTTCCCAAGCACATGAAAAGGGAGCCTCTGTACCATGCTGACGCATGACGCTATACTGCTCCGGAGTCAATATAGCCTGCCATTCTGCTTCCGTTTTATTTATCTTATCCATAAAATATATTAGTTAAACAAGGTGTAAAATAAACCTACAACTGCAGCGGTCATAAAAATAAATGTCAACCAAACTAAAAAGCGTGATAAAAAATTACCACTATAATTACCCAATATTTTTTTACTGCCATTTATCTTGGCTACTACAAACAACAATGGTACTGCTGCTACACCATTAAATACTGCTGTAAATACCAAAGCTTTAAATGGATTAATGCCAATAAAATTAATCAATAAACCAATAAAAGTAGAAGCGACAATCACGGCGTAGAAACCCTTGGCTTGACTAAATCTTCTATACAGGCCTTCTTTCCAGCCCATAGCCTCTGCCAAAGCATAGGCAGCTGAACCAGCTAAGACTGGAATACCTAGTAGACCCAAACCTATAATACCCACCGCAAAAATATCTTTGGCTATCTGTCCAGAATTGGGAAATGACTGTACTAATGGCTCTAGAGCCCTAGCAGCATCGGCAGCTGAGTTGATATCCGTGATACCATTTTTGAAAAATACGGAAGCTGCAGTAATGACTATAAACCACTGACCAATCTGTGACCACAGCATACCAACAGCCGTGTCTACTCTCATGTTGCGTAAAAATTTTTTCAAACCATGGGGCTTACCACCTTTTTGTGGTAAATTGTGATGTTCTATCTCCTCTTCCACCTCTTCAGAAGCCTGCCAAAAAAACATGTATGGTGTGATAGTGGTACCAAATACACCAGTGATAATAAATAAATAATCAAAATTAAACTGTATATTCGGTACAAAAGTAGCTACCCATATTTCTGACCAAGAATGTTCTATGATCAAAGCAGTAAAAATATAAGCTACCAATATCATGGCCAACCATTTCAAAAATTTTACATATTTTTTGTAGCTGACAAAAACTTCTAACCAAACTATCAAAACTGAAAAAATAATAGCATAAAAAGCAAAAGGTAAATTCCAAACTAATTCTGCGGCCGACGCCATAGCACCTATGTCAGCTCCGATATTTATAGTATTAGCAATGACTACCAAAAATACCACCGCTGATAATACTTTTTTGGAAAAATTTTCTTTGACCACTCCAGCTAGACCCTTGCCAGTCACTGCACCGATACGCGCACAAGTCTCTTGGATAGCAATCAAAAGCGGTAGCTGATACAAAGAAGCCCACAACTGACCAAAACCAAATTGCGCACCAGTCTGTGAGTAGGTGGCAATACCAGACGGATCATCATCAGCTGCACCAGTAATAAGGCCCGGACCCAAAATACGTAAAAAACGACCCATCTTAGTAGATCTTTTTTCATTTAAATTTTTTTCTTTATTTTTAGACATAAATAATGTTTATTCAAGCATCTAAAGTATAACAAAAAACTGCCTTTTTGGGCAGAGTCTATTCATAATAAACAATTTAAAAACTAAATCAAAATAATATACACACCTATAAACATAATGGCTGCACCTATGATTTTCTTAATCAATATCAAAGCGGAAATATCTTCTTTGATAATATTGGGTATCAAAAGAGTTAAAATCGCACCAATAATAATGGAATAAAATGACTGTACCTGCATCAATACTGTGACCAAACCTACAGACGGGGCAATAACCAAGGCTTTTTTTATACTCATTTGACCAAAAAAATCTAAAATATTATTCCAAAAAAACCAAATATATTTTCCGGTTGATGCTGTTGTTATGCCCCTGATAACTTGTCTTCTTATAGATGGAATAATAAATAATAACAATCCTGCCAAGGCTGAGCCTAAATTATCAAGCATAAAATAATGCCAAAATGACATTTTGGTTAAACCATAATCAATGAATAAGGTCATCACCGACCACATGATGATCGCTATCAGTATCATACCAAAACCTTTAATAAAAATTTTACCAATTCTTTCAAAGGAAATTGCAGTTGCACCAACTAGAACAATTATAAATCCAACGAGCTCATTTGATGAGAGTGTTTGTCCTAAAAATATAAAAGCCAAAATTACAGTGATGACTGGTACAAGTTTAAAAAGAATAACCAAAGATGAAGTGTCACTTTGTTCCAGTGCTTTACCATAAAAACCATAAGAATAAATGAGTATTATGCCAGTCGCGATTGGTATTAGAGAATAAATATTTAATACTGGCAGGCCGACAAACATAAAAATCAGAACAAAAAAAATCCAACTGGTAATTGTTGAAAAAAAAATAAAATCAAAAATTCCTTTAGTATACCTACCCAGTATATACTTATCAACAAAATTAGATAAGGCCCAAAATAATGGCGCAAGTAAGGATAAAAAAACCCAATTCATATTATACAAATACTATGTCTTAAAATTAAAATTTTACTGGTGGAGGCACTTGCCTGCCGGCAGACAGGAAAGCCCACCGACGCCCTACGAACTTTGATGGGTAAATATTCTCACCTATTTTTTATGGCGGTGGGAGAGGGATTTGAACCCCCGATACCCTTGCGGGTATACCGCATTTCGAGTGCGGCGCCTTCAACCAGCTCAGCCATCCCACCAATTAATGTGATATAAATTATCTTAATAATATTGTTTTTTTAGTGTATTGTAAAGTCAAATACTATACTTTATAATAACAAAGAGGATCAAAGCCCTTAGTTGTCTATAAACTACCGAGCAAGTCGTCCATGTTCTACACAACCCAAGGAGAAAAAATGCTACTGCGCATCACCACCCACAGCGATTTGCCTGTGTGCTACTTTCACAACAACCGTGTCTATCAATACTATCTCAAGAAGGGCACTTATCTGTGCCGCAAAATCGTCCATCCTTTTGGAGGTGGATTCGATGACTTGATCGTGCTATACAAGATCCGTCTGCTAGCGACCCTGCACTAGCACCTGATGCTTTGATTGGCCTCAGCCACTCAGCATTGATGACGCATGCCCATCGCTACAGCCAGTTTCCCGACCAAACCGTTCACATCGAAGAAGTTGCTGATACTCTGATCGCAGAAGTTCTGCTTGCAGCGAGCTCGACAGCTGCGACCAAGCCAATCGGCAAAGTCATCCCTATGCCTCTCAGGTCCACACCCAGATTCGCACAAGCCGGAAAAAGTATTCGCTACCAAATCAAAACCACCCAGGTGTCGACTAGACACCGCGTCCAGAGATTTCACCCAGCTGCCCGTCGAGCTTGCTGAGAAATATCAGTAGGCAAACTTCTCCTTGACCATGGCCACCGAGACTCACATCGGTGGCCCTTTCTTTTTCAAAAAAAGGAGACCATCCGTAGACGATCTCCTAAAAACCAAGTTACCAAGCGAACTGATACCCTGTCCTAAGCTGTCTTAGCCACCAGCTCGGCAATTGCCTGTCTAGCCACACCCTCCTTGGGCTCGATCCAAACTATGTCGCTCAGTGGCAATACCTTGAAGGTATCGTGACAACAGACGGCGATGGAGCCCCGGAATCCAGCGGCCTGCAAGGCTGCCAAAAATTTCTCACCAGTATTTGGCAAGAACCCAAAGCCACCGCCCAAGACAACCCAGTTGGGATTGATGCTGACAATCCCGTCAACCAGAGAATCAAAATGCAGACTAAACTGCATCACCAAAAGGTGACACGGCATGACTGCTGGGTCTCCCACCTGGAGCAAAGACCGCATGTGCCTAGGATCTTTATCCAAGACAACCACGGTAGAACGAGTAGCCATTGGAACCTCCTGTGACAACAACTCAAACAGGTGACTCACACACTTGATAACTTGCGAAGGGAACAAAACAGACAATTATTCTAATAAAATAAATCCTGAAAGTCAATAGAAAAACAGCTTAAAAGCTGTCTTGGTGCCGAAGGGGAGATTTGCCACCGCCCGCGGGCGGGGTCCCGCTCGTGGCGGGAAACTCCCCAAAATTATTATTGGTGCCGAAGAGAGGATTTGAACCTCCACAGCCTCACGGCTACACGGCTCTGAACCGTGCGTGTCTACCAATTTCACCACTTCGGCTAGTCTAAAATCTATATCATATTATTATATTTATGCCTTGCTGTCCATATAGCATCAAATAAAAATAGCTCCATTTTTTGGAGCTATTATTTTAAACTAGTTGTACAAAAATTATAATTATTTTTTTGACAAAATATCATGATACAAGTCTACCATCCTATCAATCATATTATCGGCTTTGAACATGATGGCTGTCTGACGAGCCTTGAGAGCCATGGCGTTTCGTAAATCTGTATCATGTAGCAATAGATTTATCTTATCCTCTGCTTCTGCTAGACTATGGACAATAAAACCATTTTCACCATCACGGATAATCTCAGGCGCCACGCCCACTGGATAGCTGATCGGTACTAGCTGCTGGGACATGAGCTCAATGAGACTCAGAGAAAAACCTTCATATCTAGACAACAACAAAGCGATGCTGCCAGCTTGCTTTTGCAAAATTGCCGGTATCGTATCTTTGGCGGCATTGTCTAGGACTACATGCTTATCTATATTATGTTGCAACCATGATACCAATTTTTTATTTCTAGACATCACTATTGATAGCTTGGGGACATGAGGAAATTTACGCAAAAGATAAATAAGCCTATCTACACCCTTGAGCTTAAAAGTAAAAGCATCTTCACCCATCCTACCAAGAAAAATAATACTAGGTTCTTGGACTGGCACTCTATCCAAATCATCAAACCAGTAATCTTCAATGGCGTTGTGTATGATGGTAATTTTTTTAGGATCGACACCAGCACCCACTAGATCATCTTTGACTATCTGCGAGGTAGCTATGATGTAGTCAACATGATCAGCAGCATATTTTTCAATAGAAAAAATATCATTCAATGGTCTGCGAGTCTGGATATTCACCTCCTTGAGTACGGCGTCTTTTTGTAGCTGATACAATATGTCAGCACAACCCTCTTCTAAAAGAGAAGTCTTGGGCACGGCTCTCAAAAATCCAATAGTAGTAGAACCAAAATGAGATACTATGGGTCTAGAAAATCTTAAAAAAGCTAATGGTGTATAGGTGGTGCCCTGAATAATATCACATTTCAAAAATTCGTCGCGCTTTTCTAATAATGAATAAAAAAATAAAATATTATTTATACCTTTAAAATGCACAGGAGCATCATTGAGCAAAAATTTGGGATAAAAATTGCGTACATCGACATGACGACTACGCAATTTAGAAACAATTAAATCATTGATAATATTGGCTCCTGTGCCAATCTTTTTTTCATTATGTATAAAAGCAATTTTCATTTTTTCTACTTAATGATAAAAAATATCCAGCTACCTTCTTTTGCTCTCCAACCAATCTGGTACTGGAATAAAAGTAATATTTGGCCAAGCATCTACCTCAGCCTCACTCACATCATAATATGTTTGATAAGCATTTTCTACACTACCATGAATAGCTTTTGTCCAATCTAAACTAAGTTGCTTCGCTATTTTTTGTAAAATTTCTTCGCTTTTTCCTTCTAATTCCACAAAAGTTGGCAGCCAAGGCCAGGTATCTATTGTCACCTCTACTCCCTCTAGATCCCACCTTTCTCTCTTTGTTTCTTGATAAGATTTATTTTCCAAACCTATAGTGGAAAGTAAACTACAAATTTTATCAAAATCTTCGACTATCAGGGAAAGCTCTTTAGTGCCATCTATATTTCTATTTAGTAGTTGTTTATAAGCTAATGTGACTTTGTCACCTTCATCACGTACCCTGATCCAGCCACCAATTTTTTCTAAACGACTATCAGGATAGTCAAAATTTTTACGGCGCATCAATCTTTCTTCGTGAACCAAAACAGCGCCATTTTTTTTCAAAATATCTCTCAAGCCATCTGGATTAATATCCAAAAATTTTGCTTCAATTTCTACTTGCATAAAATTTACTTGGTCGACCGTGTCCCGCAACGCGGGACGACCTCTTACAAAAATGCCAGGCACTCTCCCAATATTGTCTGGTGGACCAAGTGGGATTCGAACCCACTACCTCTGCAATGCGAATGCAGTGCTCTACCAAATTGAGCTATTGGCCCCTCAAATAAAATTGGGCGAATGCAGCGCTCTAGCCTCCGCCTCCGCCAGTTGGCGGATGGCGGATGAGCTAACGGCCCCTCAAAAGTGGTCGGGGTGATCAGACTCGAACTGACGACCTCAGCGTCCCGAACGCTGCGCGCTAGCCAACTGCGCTACACCCCGCCTAAGCCAATTGACGATGCATCTTACAACAAAACAACAAATTTGTAAACAAATTTATCAGCTAAAAAATTTATTTTAATTTTATTTGTTTAGAAAAAAATTTGCCAACACTTGAAAAGTCAGTATCTTTGACATGAATAAAGCGCCCAAAACAATCAACACTGCTCCAAAGGCAGCGCTCCATGTAAATTTTTCTCCCAAAAAAATAACAGCCAACACAAAAACGAAAACTATACTCAAGCGATCAATAGCCGAAGCCGTAGAAGCCTGACCTTTTTGAATGGCATAAAAATAAAACAACCAAGACAGTGCTCCTGCCACACCGCTCAAAATAATAAATAATAAAGCCTTACCTTCTATAGTATGTAGCAGTGAAGTTTTTTTCAAAGATACTGACACCAAGACCAAAAAAATAGCCATAACCACCGAACGAACAGTGGTAGCCAAGGTACTGTCAATATTTTTTAAACCAATTTTACCAAAAATAGCAACTAATGCTGCAAAGATAGCTGAAAATAAAGCATAAATAATCCACAGTGGCATAAATTTAATATTAATTTTTATATTACTGGAGCGGGCAACCGGATTCGAACCGGCGATCTCTTGCTTGGGAAGCAAGCATTCTACCAACTGAACTATACCCGCCTAAATCTTTTTTTAATACACTGAAATTATACGGGTGGCGGGCAATCCCGCAACGCGGGACGATCTCTTGCTTGGCCCCGCCACGCGGGGTACCAACTGCCACCGCCACGGGCGGGGTCCCGCCAACGGCGGGAAACTATACCCGCCTCAAAAATCACGCTGCTTTGACGGTAATTTTTTTATTTGAATGTGCGCTAATATCAAAATCATATTTTTTGTAAAACAAACGCTTGCCAATCTCGATAAACATAAAATAAACAAAGACAATCAAGAAAATCGCCAAGACCATATATAGAGGTGGACGACCAAATTGGAAATACTCACCTATCGCTGTGTATGGTATGATCCAGCCCAAAGCTACGCAAGTAAAAGTACTAAACAACAAATATTTACTAGGCCTACTCTGAATAAATGGTAATTTTTTGGTCCTGATAAAATGAATCACCAAAGTCTGAGTAGCTATAGACTCCATGAACCAACCCGCCTGAAACACTGACTGACTAGCATGAAAAACACTATACAAAATATAAAAGGTTGTAAAGTCAAACAAGGAGCTAATCGGTCCAATCCACAACATAAAACGCTTGATAAACTGCATATTCCAACGCCTGGGTTTTTGTAGCCAATCCAGGTCAACATTGTCAGTCGGTATAGTCACCTGAGAAAAGTCATAAATAAAATTATTAAGCAAAATCTGTATAGGCAACATCGGCAAAAACGGTATAAAAAATACTACCAAAGTCATGCTGACCATATTGCCAAAATTTGAACTCAGACCCATCATGACATACTTCATGGTGTTGCCAAAAGATTTTCTACCTTCTAGCAAGCCCTCTTTCAAAATTTCCAAATTTTTGTGAGTCAAGACGATATCCGCTGACTCTTTGGCTACATCGACAGCATTGTCTACCGAGATCCCAACGTCAGCTGCCTTGAGCGAAGGAGCGTCATTGATACCATCACCCAAGTAGCCCACCACATGACCATTGGCTCGCAGAGCATTGATCACTCTATTTTTTTGCTCCGGTGAAAAACGAGCAAAAATAGTAGTCTTCTCTACCATCACTGCCAAAGCATCATCAGTCAGATGCTCTACTTCGCTACCCATGATAGTACCTTGGATCACCAAGCCGACTTCACGACAAATTTTGTTAGCCACTAGCTCATTGTCTCCGGTGATGACCTTCACTCGCACACCGACATTTCTCAAGTCTTCCAAAACTTGCTTTAAGCCTTTGCGTGGTGGATCAAGAAAAGCCACAAAACCACAAAGCTCTAGATCATTTTCATCCTGCTTGGTGTAGGATCTTTTTTTACCAACAATTTTCTTGGTAGCGACAGCCAAAACACGATAGCCATCCCTACTCAAGCTCTCATAATACTCATGTGCTTTTTTGTGCCAAACTTTTCCAAATTTGGAAATCTTTTTGCCCTGTCTGAAGGTCTGACATTTTTTGAAGATCTCCTCTGGAGCACCCTTGGTGATCAACACTCTACCCTCTGCTCCCTCGACTACGATACTCATCAAACGCCTGTTAAAATCAAATGGTATTTCGTCAATTTTTTTGTAGTGAGTGAGGGATATTTTTTTGAAATTAATAATAGCTGCGTCTAAGGGATTTTTTACACCAGTCTGAAAAAATCCATTGAGATAAGTATATTTGAAAACCTGCTCGTCATTTTCTCCTAGCAAGTTTGTATAGGTGACCAAAACTATCTTGTCCTCGGTCAGTGTACCGGTCTTATCCGTACACAAAATATCCATACTACCAAAATTTGGAATGGCGGCTAATTTTTTGACTATCACTCCTTTTTTGGACATGCGTAGAGAGCCACGAGCCATAGTGATAGACATGATCATGGGTAGCAGCTCTGGCGTCACACCGACAGCCACTGCAATAGCAAACATAAAAGAATCCAGAATCTGATGATTGATAAGAGAGTTAAATAAAAATATAAAAAGTACTAAAAAGAAGATTATCTTCATCACAAAATAACCAAAACGTGAAACACCAATTTCAAATTCACTTTTTTCTTCTTTTTTGACTAGCTTGTTGGCTATCTGACCAAATTGAGTTTGGTTGCCAATCTTCAAAACTACAGCCGTAGCCGAACCGCTGACTACACTGGTGCCGGCAAATATAATATTACTCAAATCCACCAAAGGTATATCTTGGCCACGCAAACGCTTGGTATCTTTGGCATTGGGATATGACTCACCAGTGAGAGCAGATTGATTGACATAAAAATCTTTGGCTTCGATAATGCGTGCATCAGCTGGCACTAGATTGCCGGCACTGATACTGATGACATCTCCTACACAAATACGAGAAGCTTTTACTTCTTTTTTCTGACCATCGCGTATGACTGTGGCCATAGTGCGAACTTTTTCTTTGAGGCGCTTGGCCGCTTGGCCAGCATTACGCTCTTCAAAAAAATCCAAAACCACACTCAAGAGTACCATGATAAATACAATGATAGCATTGCGCATCTCCCCAAAATAAGCAGAAATAGCGGTCACTATCAATAATATGATCACTAGAGGACTTTTGAAATATGAGAGAAATTCCAATACTACATTGAGCTCCTTTTTTTCTTCTATAGTATTGTAGCCACAGATAGCGTGTCTTTTTTGAGCCGAACTATCTGATAAACCTTTGGCACTACTTTCTAATAATGAAAAAATATCGGCTATATCAAGCGTAGCAAAATATTCTAGCTTTTTATCTAATATATCTTTCATAACTAAAATAATTTTAGCATATTTCAGCAAAACAAAAAAACTGCCGAAGCAGTCTTGTTCTCTACTCAATGAAATGGTGGGCATAGATTTTTGATACTTGCCACCGCGTAGCGGGGTCCCGCTCTGCGGGAAACCATCGACCCCGACTTTACCTGCCCGCCGAACTAAGCACCTAAATCATATTATAAGATAAAAGTATGGTGGGCATAGATGGACTTGAACCATCGACCCCGACTTTATAAGAGTCGTGCTCTAACCGACTGAGCTATATGCCCTCGCAAAAAGTATTATAATTAAAGATTGATGTTTTGTGAAGTAGTCTATTCCTTACCCAAAAATTTCATCGCCTCTGCTAGCTTGTTGATCAATAAATCTCTGGATTTGTCCAAAGAAAAATCTATCAACAATTTTACCATATTCTTTGACCCTTGGGGATTCAAATCTCGCACTAGATTCCACACATTGATATTATCTACAGCATAAATCCAGGCTTCAGTTTTTTCTAGCTCTACTTGATAAAAAATAATAGCCAACCTAGTGTCCGGAGTAGAGAGCATCAAATCTTTGACTAGCTCTTGAAAATCTTGGGGTAGAGTATCTATGTCGGCATGCTCTAGGTGAGAATATATGATCTGCCCCTTTTGCTTCAAACGAGACAAGATGCGACCCCAATTTTTCAAAGTCATGATATCCTTCGTGCGATACAAGCCCTCGATGATAGACTGTCTATCTGCTCCTCCCACTATCAGCTGACTAGCTATCTCCAAAAGCTCTGGTGTCACTAGTGGTGACTGAAAACTATTGGTCGCAGCTATGATACCTGACAATAGGCAAGTAGACAATTCTTTGCTGAGCTGACTTTGAAAAAAATAATAGCTAATCTCTGCCAAAGCAGTAGAGCTCAGCTCCACTATATTGAGCTGACCAAAATTTTCATTCAATATTGAACGATCAATATTGATAATATTGGTATCATGAAAAAATCTTTTGTGCTCTGCAAATAAATTACCCAAAGAGTCCAAGCTACTCACACCCAAAGTGATGATCAAATTATAGGTCAAATGACCTTTTTCTATTTTGACATCTTGGCTATCAAAATTACCATCCTCTGGCAAAATATTTATACGCAATTCCTTATCTACTATATCATAGCTCAATTGCTTGACTCCTACTTTAGCAATATCCAAAACAATCTGAAACTTGTTGGCACTACTCAAGTCATTTTTTATCTCCAAAGTCTTGGGAAAAAAATTCCACACCTGATATTTTCCAGTCAAATAAATATCAGCCACCTTGCCTTGCTGACGCAAAAAAATCTGCCAAGCTGCAGCGGTGGCCACAATATCTATACTGGGATCTTGCGGTCCAGTGATCAAAATACTATTAGCCTGGGAGATTAAGTTATTCAATTCTTTTACCGGAATTTGCATTTTTATCTTGTTTTGAACAAGTAAATCTATCCCAACACAAGACAAATGTCAATGTCTTGCTTGCCTTTTTGGCAAGCAAACGGCTGTATTTCCTTGACTTTTTCTCGAAAATATAGTAAATTATGGGCTAATATAACAGCCAAATGAATACAAGTGCCTTAGCTAGACAACTTAAAGTAACTACCAACGAGCTTCTGGAAAAATTACCAGAGCTTGGTTTTGATATAGGCGCCAAAGCCATCAAGGTCAATGATCATTTGGTCCCCAAAATCATCGATGCTTGGAAAAAGGCTGAGAGAAAAAAAGCCTTCAAAGAAAGTCAATCCAGTATCACTGAGATCCGCACCAAAGATCAGACTACTCCTCTCCAGCAAAAAGAAGTCACTATCGGTGATACTATTGTGGTCAAAGACATGGCTGAGCTGATGAAGATACCAGTCGCTCGTCTGATGGGTGAGCTGATGAAAAATGGTGTCATGGTCTCTCTCAATGAAAAAGTAGATTTTGATACAGCTACTATCATCGCTGAAGATCTAGGTTTCAAAGTAGTCAGGAGTAATGCCATTGCTGAAGAAGAGTCAAACAATAAAGAAAAACTCATTCAACTACTATCCACTCGCCAAGCTTCTGATGCCAAAGCTCCAGTCGTTGTAGTCATGGGCCATGTCGATCATGGTAAGACCAAGCTCCTTGATGCTATCCGCTCGACCAATGTCGTAGCCCAAGAAGCTGGCGGTATCACTCAGCACATCGGTGCCTACCAAATAGTCGCTCATGATAGACCTATTACTTTTTTGGATACTCCTGGACATGAAGCTTTCAAAGCTATGCGCTCTCGTGGTGGCCAAGTCGCTGATATCGCTATCCTAGTAGTAGCTGCTGACGATGGCCTCCAGCCACAGACTCTAGAAAGTATTGCTGTCATCCAAAAAGAAAATCTCCCATTCATCATCGCTATCAATAAGATAGACAAAGAAGGTGCTGATATCGACCGTCTCAAACAACAACTAGTCGAAATCAATCTGACACCAGAAGACTGGGGTGGCAAAGTCATCTGTCAGCCAATCTCTGCTTTGAAAAAAGAAGGTATCTCCGAGCTACTAGACATGATACTTTTGATCGCTGATATGGAGAATCTCAAGGCCGATGCCAAGGGACCAGCTATCGGTACTATCATCGAGTCTCACCTAGATCCAGGCGAGGGACCAGTGGCTACAGTAGTAGTCCAAGCTGGTACTTTGAAAATTGGTGATATGATCGTCGTCGGCCAAGTACCGGGCAAGATCAAAATGCTCAAAGACTGGAAAGGCCAAAACAAAAACTCAGCTGGACCAGCTACTCCTATCAAAATCCTAGGTCTCAGACAACTGCCACAGATCGGTGAAATCCTAGAAGTGATTGTCGACAAAAAAGAATACAACAACAAAATCAAAAATATCGACAGCAACTTCCGTCCAGCCGGTATCAACAACAGCCAAAACAACAACAAGAACGAAATCGGCGAAGAAGACGCTACTATCTTACGCCTCTTCATCAAGTCGGATGTATTAGGATCTGCTGAAGCTATAGAAGAATCTCTAGGCAAAATATCAGTCTCCGGTGCCAAGATACAAGTAGTCAAAAAGGGCTTGGGCCTCTTCAATGAAGCTGACATCCTCAATGCTGCTGCTCAAGGTGCTCTACTAGTAGGCTTCCATATCAAAGAAAACAAAAACATCGTCAGTCTCGCCCAAGAAAAAGGCGTCACTGTCCTCTACTTTGATGTCATCTACAAGCTACTAGAAGATATAGAAAAACGATTGATCACCATCAAAGCCAAAAAGACCGTCCACAAGATCATTGGCAAGATGGAAGTCTTGGCCATATTCAAGTCACTGAAAAACAGCATGATAGTCGGTGGTAAGATAGTCGAAGGCATGATCACCAAAAAATGTGGGGTCAAAGTCATGAAAAATGGTGAGATGGAAGCCATCGGTAAAATAATCGAGCTCCAATCAGGAAAACAAGCTATGAATGAAGTGGTGGCTGGCAATGAAGCTGGTATCGAGTACCAAGGTGATCCCATCATTGCTGTCGGCGATACTTTAGAATTTTTTGAAGAGACCTATGAGTAAGCGTCCCGCCCAAGTAGCTGAATACTTGCGTCAACAAATCAACAACATCATCCTCCGTGACTTCGAGCCACCTATGGGTACATTGATATCTGTCACTGAGGTCACTATCTCTCCGGATCTCAAAAACGCTACTGCCTATGTCAGTATCATCCCGACCAATCATCTTGGCTCTGGTCTACAAGCTATCAAAAGATTTGCTGGTCATATCCAAAAAGAAGTTGGTCGCAATCTGACTATGCGTGGCACTCCTCATATAGACTTTCTGCTCGATGAGAGAGATATAAAGTATGGGAAGATTGATGAAGCCTTGAAACAATAAATATACCCCCCTCTTTTTCTCCCCCTAAATTAGGGGGAGATGTCCGCTAAGGACAGTGGGGATAATAAAAAAACACTCCAGGAAATTGTAGTGTTTTTTTCTTGAAATTAATATGCTTGACAATTGATGCTTATTTGTTTAGGATTATTTTGTTTTCCTGGCACTAGATAATCTTGACTCAAGGAGGACACACCGTGAACAAAAAAAAGAGACAACGCCCACGGCGTAAACATCTTGGCCGAGTGTCACCTGGCAAGCGAGCCATCAAGTTGGCGAGACGCTTAGCTAAGCGTCAATTGGCAAATGAGAAGTTGGCCAACACCATGACCACCAGACGACGCGCGGAAGCCTACCTCAAAACCCGCGATGACGGGTTTGCGTAGCCCTATCGGCGTCACATAGACGCTTTCTGCCTCTTCAAGATACCTCCAATGGTACTATAGAGGCAGATTTTTTTCTAAAAAATTATTAGTCAAAAAACACCCCAGAAAATTGGAGTGTTTTTTTGATTTAAAAAATATGCAGGGATTAATACATAGATAAAATATTTATGATTGTAATTTTATTTCAATTTGTTCCACTAATTTTTTCAACGATGGGAAATTTTCTTCAAAGGCACTTTTACTTGGAGAAAAATCGTCTGATATTTTATTTTTAAATTTTTCTATAATTATTTCATTAAATTTATTTTCTTTCTTTAGAAAAATTTTTATTTGCTCAATAAATGGAGCATCTGTTAACATTATCACACAGTCATCTAAAAACTCCTCTTTATAAAATTCTTTGAATTTGCTTTCTACAAAATCTTTTTCTAATAAATCTTCTATAGTACCTTCGTTCTTAAAGCTAGCTACTAAATCTCTAATGGTAAAAACAGAATTTTTATCATAAACGCCGGCAATTTTTAGAATTTTATCCCTATATCCTTTTCCCTCCAAATCATCGTCAGTTACTACTAAAATTTTTATATCATCATAATTAAATTTAGTAGCAATTTGAACAATATTACTACCAATTCCATTAGTAATACCGAATTGCAATCCTTTTAAATGCAATGATTTTTGTAATATTATTTTATCAGACTGCCCCTCAACAAGAATCCTGTGTGGTATCAACAAATCTTTATAAACATTTATGCCAAATGCCAACTCCAATACTTCGTCATCCCTAAGATCCTCTTCACTTCTTATTTCTTTTTTTTCGGTTATTGCCGCATTATTTTTTCTAATAATTATATTTCTTTCTTTGGTTTTTTGATCTACTAAAAATGGGGAATGAGTAGAAATAAATACATAATTATCTTTACCTATACTTAATAACTGCTCTTTTAAATCCCTAATACCCGATGGATGTAGATGTGCCTCTGGTTCGTCGATGATAATTAGTTTATCTTTTTTCCTAAACTTTTCAGTTTCTATAGATAAGGACAAAATTAAAGACATAAACTGTTTGAAACCCTCACTTCTTACATTCATTTTATAAAAATTATGTTCATTTTTTTTACCATCATCTACTATTGAGACATTACATTTCTTACTATCCGTTATTTCTATATCGATTTTAATTTTATGTTTCCATTTATTATTGATGTATTTTGTAGCCTCATCTGACAGTGTTGTGCTCAGTTTTCTTCTTAAATTAAAATCCGAAGTACTGTCTATTTCTTTTTTTATCTTATCTTCCGTGTCATACCCAGCTAAAGCAAAAATGTTTTTAAGTGGTTTATTTTTATTTACATCTGCTTTAAATTCTTCTAAATTAACCTCCGTAATTAAATATTCGTCAGATGGCTTCCAAAAAGATGTCTGTGGTTCATACTTCTGAATTATGTCAATAATTTTATTTTCAAAATATTCTTTAAACACATCTTTTGTAAACTCTACATATGTATTCTGAATATCATTAAATTTACTAACCTCATAAGACTTACTATTTATATTTTGACCATCAACATTATTAGTTATTAATTCTTTAATAAATATATTCTCCGTTATTTCCTCTATATTGAAAGTATATTCTACTTCAAAATGGTTTGCTCCTTCCTGCAAATACACATGCTTAACAATACTATTAATTTTAAAATTAAAAATTTTATCATTTAATATTTCTTTTTTTATTAAACTAGAATATGTTTCTACTTGTTCAAAACTTAAATAAAACCATAAATCAATGGGTTTTTTCTGTTCATCTTTTTGATTATGCATGTCATTATAATCAAATTCTTCGTTAGGAACATTAAAAAAAGACATAGCCTGTAAAATATTACTTTTACCAGACTCATTAATTCCTAAAAACATGGTAGTATAACTATTACCGTATTTCTTTACATCAAACTCAATATGTTGAATTGATTTAAAATTCTCAATAATAATTTTTGTAATCTTCATAATTTTATTAATTTATTACGCGTGGTGCCCTATGCCCACATCTTAAAAAGACAACATGCTTTGATTTATAAAATAATCGCTATCAAATAAAAAATAAGCAAAGCCGTATTCCCAACTAACAATGTATCTTTATACCTACTGCCATCTTACTCCCAATACAAAAAAAGACAATATATGACGTAAATAGTATATAGGACGAAAGACGCCGAATGTTTCTATCGTCATTGCGAGCGAACGCAGTGAGCGCGGCAATCTACCAACTTATAGATTGCTTCGTCTCCGCCATCCGCCCACTGGCGGAGGCGGATCCTCGCAATGACGGTAAATAGACTAGGCGTCTTTCCTTTAATATTGACTCTCCCGCAATCTCAGGCTATAATACTCGGCTATGTTGAATTACCATAACATCAGTCAATCTATACTACAGGAGATAAAAAAAGCTGAAAAAATCTTGATCATCTCCCACCAAAAGCCCGATGGTGACACCCTAGGGGCGAATTTAGCTTTGCGCAAATATCTCTCCAATATAGGTAAGGATGTTCACTCTTTTTGTGATAGCGATATACCTGACTATTTAAAATTCTTGCCCGGCAGTCATCTAGTCACTAGCGACCATCTACTTTTTACCAAAAAATTTGATCTAGTCATCACTGTGGACTGCGCTACTATAGAGCTGACTGCTGCTCAGCATCTGCTGGCAGTCATGCCCCAGCATCTACTCATCAATATAGATCACCATAGCTCCAATCCTGAGTACGCTGATATCAATCTCGTCCTGACTGAGGCATCATCTACTGCTGAGGTCATCTACAGACTACTCGATGATTGGCAGGCGACTTTTGATCAAGAGATAGCGACCAACCTCGCCTGTGGTCTGATCACTGATACTGGTGGTTTCAAAAATCCAGCTACTAGCTACAGCTCACTAAATATTGCAGCTAGGCTATTTGACCACGGTGCCAATCTACACCAGCTATTAAAGATCACCAATCGCGGACAAAATATCGACCATCTCATCCTCTGGGGCAGGGCTCTCGAGCGTCTCCAAAAAGTAGACAAGTACAATTTGGTTTTTACCTACCTGACTCAAGACGATCTAGCCGAGACCAACAATGACGAATCAGCCATCGGTGGCATTTCCAATTTTTTACATATCTTGAAAGAAGGAAAAATCATATTGGTCCTGACTGAGACAAAAAATAATCTGATCAAAGGATCACTACGCACAACTTCTGAAATAGATGTTGCCAAAATAGCTCAACTGTTTGGCGGTGGTGGCCACAAAAAAGCTGCTGGCTTTTCCTTGCCAGGCAAGCTGGTATGTGATAATAATAAATTGAAAGTGGTATAAACCACTGTCATCCCGAACTTGTTTCGGGATCCCAATTAAATACCTGATAATAAAAATAATACTCATATGTTAATACCTACAGTAATAGAAAAAGTCCAAGGTGGCGAAAGAGCTTATGATATCTACTCTCGCCTCTTGAAAGATCGCATCATATTTTTGGGTGATGCTATCGATGATCATATTGCCAACCTAGTAATTGCTCAGCTACTTTTCCTCGATGCTCAGGACAATACTCGCCCAATCAAGATGTATATCAATTCACCTGGTGGCTCAGTCACTGATGGCCTGGCTATCTATGACACTATGCAGCATATCAAGAGTCCAGTCTCTACTATCGCTGTGGGGCTAGCTGCTTCTATGGGCGCCTTGCTGCTATCTGGTGGCGCCAAGGGTCAGAGATTTGCTTTGCCCAACTCCGAGATACTCCTACACCAAGTCATGGGCGGCGCCCAAGGCCAAGCATCGGATATCAAAATCAAAGCAGAACAAATTTTGAAGCTCAAAGATAGACTCAACCAAATCTTACACAAACACACTGGACAGCCATTGAAAAAAATAGAAGTCGATACTGATCGCGACTACTACATGACTCCCGATGAAGCCAAAAATTATGGCGTCATTGATAAGATCATAAAATGAGGTTCAAATAAAACTTAAAAAATTCATCCGCCTTTGGCGGATATTTTATCCACAACAAAGAGATTATTCACTTTTGAAATTATTTGTGCTATTATTTTTCACAAGGTGAGTTTTGAGGATCAAAACATCCTCATTTCTAAATTCTCATCCCTAAGACCATCGGTGTATAGCACCATTCATAGCCGAAAGACTTTGGACAATGCTATGCTTAAGCCGATGGTCTTTGTTTTGAAATAAAAAAAGAGCGGCGCCTCCTACACCGAAGTGTAATGGATGGCGCCGCTTCTGGTCAGCCAGTAGCAGTGTGTGCTACTAGCTGATCAACTTGCGCTTGGCGATGATGTTGTGTTCACCGCGAAACTCGAAGACCACTGCCTCCAGAATGTCCAGGGTATGGACATCGCGAAGACCGCAGAGATACGCGGCCAGAATGATGAAGGAGCTGTGAAAGACACCAACTCCCATCTCGCCGTCCTCCATGCAGGAGAACATCTGGTGAATGGCCCCCATGGCCTCGACTTCGAAGACGTGCTGTGCATCGCAGTCGTGAGAAGCCGTGAAAGCCTCCATGACCGAAACGCCGCCAGCGATCAGATCTTCGAACTTCTCGTTGTGCAAGTGCATCAGGGCAGCATCGCTACCCAAGCCATCGATCACGGGATGACGACAGCTCTGCGAGAAGGCCGGATTCTCGACCACCATGACCGCAGCTGTCTCGATAGTCGCCACCAGAGGCGACGTGAAAATGTGCTGCACCATCTGGTTGCGATGATGGAAGGCTCCAAAGCCATGAGCCATATCCAGGCCCATGGTGGAAATGTGCCGACCGTCCTCAGCCAGCTCGGAGTGAACGTGCAGAGTCAAGATTTTCACAGAAATCCTCCGTGTTTACTGTCCATGCCCACCCTAGATTACTAGGGATCCAAGTCGTCAATGACTCAGAATTGAGTATTATATGACATTTATGCTATTTTGTCAATACTAGAATTCAAACTCCCTTGATTGACTTTTTACCCAATATTAGGTATAATGCTAGATGAGAGTAGAAATATTCTCACTTATTTAAATACCATTTTAATAATAATTTACTGTTTTCAAGTTCAATCAAGATTATATTGAACCAACAAGTGCCTAATCTTCCAATGGAATTAAAATTATCTGATAAAAATTTAATAACATTCAGCAAGCTCAATCACTTGCTCAGGTTTTTTATCGCCTCTACAAAACAGTAAACTGGAAAGTTTAATTTATGGACATTATTTTGTCAGTCGTCGCCCTAATTATAGGCGTAGTTTTTGGCTATATTATAAAAAAATTACTCAGTAGCCAAAACATCAATTCAGCCGAAAAAAAAGCTGAGAGCATCATCGCTGATGCCAAGCAAAAGCAAAAAGATTTGCTCCTAGAGGCCAACAACAAGGCTCTAGCCCTCATCGAAGAGTCAAAGACCGAAGAGCGTGATCGTCGCCGTCAAATGCAAGATTTGGAAAATCGCTTGACCAAACGCGAAAGTATGTTTGACCGCAAAATCATGGAATTTGAGGATAGCAAACAAAAACTAGAACATAGCCAAAAACAAGTCGAGGCTAGTCGTGAAGAAATCAAAAAAATCAAAGCTGATCAAATAGAGAAATTAGAAAAAATTGCTCAATTGACCAAAGATGAAGCTCGTGATGTCCTGCTCAACAATACTGAGCTGCGTATGAAAGACGAGCTACTTCATCGTATCCGCAAATTAGAAAATGAAGCTCAAGAAGAGCTAGAAGAGCGTGCCAAAAAATTACTCACCTCTGTCATTGAGCGTGTGGCTGCTCCTCATACTGTCGAGACTACTACCACTTCTGTTACTTTACCAAACGAAGAAATGAAAGGCCGCATCATCGGTCGTGAAGGTAGAAATATCAAAACCATAGAGCAACTCACTGGTGTCGAAATCATCATCGATGACACACCAGAAACTATATTGGTCTCCGCTTTCAATCCTATCCGTAGACAGCTAGCCAAGCGCTCTCTGGAGAAGCTGATGGCTGATGGTCGTATTCATCCGGGTCGTATCGAAGAAGCTATCGCCCAAGCCAAAAAAGACTTGGCTCTAGATATCAAAAAAGCTGGTGAAGATGCTGCCTATCAGGCTGGCATCATAGGTCTGGATAGCAAATTATTACAAATCCTTGGTCGCTTGAAATATAGAACTAGCTATGGCCAAAACCAATTACAACATGCCTTAGAAGTATCTACCTTGGCAGGACTACTCGCTGCTGAGCTAGGTGCTGATGTCAATATTTGTAAAAAGGGTGGCTTGCTCCATGATATTGGCAAGGCTCTAGATCATGAAATCCAAGGCTCTCATCCAGAGATTGGCTATGACCTTTTGAAAAAATTTGGTCTACCAGAAGAGGTAGCCTATATGTCAACAGCCCATCACGAAGACCAACCAAAAACTCTAGAAGGCATCATAGTCAAAATTGCTGACGCCATCTCAGGTTCCAGACCTGGCGCTCGTCGCGATTCATTCGAAAACTATATCCAACGTTTGACTGAGCTTGAAGACACTGCCAAAACTTTTCCTGGCGTGGAAAAGGTCTATGCCATCCAAGCTGGCCGTGAGATCAGAGTCTTTGTCTCACCAGATGAGATTGATGACTACAAAGCTACAATTTTGGCTCGCGATATTGCTAACAAAATAGAAACTGAGCTAAAATACCCAGGTGAGATCAGGGTGACAGTCATCCGTGAAAAAAGAGTAACCGAATATGCCAGATAATAAAATAAAAATATTATTTTTTGGTGATGTGGTGGGCTCTATTGGTCGCCAAGGCATCAAAAATATATTACCCATTTGGCGTAAAAAATATCAGCCTGATTTAGTCATAGCCAATATCGAAAATCTAGCTCATGGCTCAGGTCTGACTCAAAAAACAGTAGAAGATATACAAGACCTAGGTATCCAAATATACACTGGTGGCAATCATATCTGGCGCAAAGAAGATTTGTCTAATTTTCTCAATCTCAAGATCGCCACTCCTATCAATGATATCCGCACTCTACCAGAGCATCGCTACCAAAAGATAGAGACCAAAGGTGCTGGTATCACTGTCGTCAATCTCATGGCTGATAGCCTAAACAAAGACGAGACCGTGAGCAACCCTTTTACTCTGATGCAAGATTTGCTACCAGAGCTAGCCGACCAAATCATCATAGTCGACATCCACGCTGAGTTTACTAGTGAAAAAAGAGGCATGGGCTTTTTGCTAGATGGCAAAGCTAGCGCTGTCATTGGGACGCATACTCATGTACCAACTGCCGATGCTCAGATATTGCCCGGTGGTACTGGCTACATCACTGATGTCGGTATGGTAGGTGCTTTCCAATCCAGCCTAGGCATCGACAAAGACTTGATGCTACAAAAATTCTTGACTGGTGAAAAAATAACTCATGAACTACCAGAACCTAGTCAAATCGAGATAAATGCTTTATTATTAGAAGTAGATAAAAGCAGTAAAAAAACTACCCAGATAGAGCATTTGCGAGAAATAATTTCTGCCTAAAATCTAGCTTAATAAATAAACATATGAACAAAGCACAACTAATCGAAAGCCTAAGCATCAAAGCTGGCGTCAGCAAAAAAGAAACTGAAGATGTCTTGAAAGCTTTTGAAAACCTAGTCATCGAAAATCTAAAAGCCGGCCAAGAAATCACTCTCACTGGCTTTGGCACATTTTCTGCCAAAAAAAGATCTGCTCGTAATGGAGTCAATCCCCAAAAACCCAGCGAGATCATCACTATACCAGAGGTCATAGTGCCAAAATTCAAAGCCGGCAAAACTCTCAAAGACTCTCTTAAAAAATAAATCTAAATTATCCAGTTCTTCTCAAAATGCTGGATAATTTTTTATCAAAAAAATATGTCACTAACTTTAAAAGAAATAAAAAAAGATAATCGCATCAATGCTTTCATAGATCAGACTGAAGTCTATCTTAAAAGTCTGGGCTACACCGACCATGGACCTAGGCATCTCAATATAGTCAGCGAAAGGGCACAAAAAATAGCTAGGCATTTACATCTTTCTGCTCACGACCAAGAGCTAGCTGCCATTGCTGGCTGGTGTCATGATATGGGTAATTTTTTGGGACGCACTCAGCATCACTACTGGGCAGCTATGCTATTTTCCCAATGCTATATAAACCAAGCTAATCCGGTGGATGTCTCCAAAATCATCCAAGCTATCACTTCTCATGACAAAGACGAATTAAAGATAGTAGATAAAATCACCGCTTGTCTGATCATCGCTGACAAGTCCGATGTCCATCGTACTAGAGTCATAAGTAAAGACAAGAAAAAAATCAAAGAAGACATCCATGACCGTGTCAATTATGCCGTCACTGATAACAAGCTTTTTATAGACGACAAAAAAAAGACCATTACTTTGGCCTTAAAACTAGACACTAGTTTTACCGATATTTTAGATTATTTTGCTATCTTTGTAGAACGTATGACTTATTGCCAAAAAGCTGCTGATTTTCTCCAGTACGAATTCAAGCTCAAAATAAATAATACTACCTTAGCGTAAATACCAAACCTACCTTGCCGCCAGTGGCGGCATTTTTGTTGACATCCCAATCAGCTAGAGAATACATCAGATTGTCTTGAGTATAGATAAAGTCTGCTCCTAGTCTAGTACCGGGATCATTGGTGATAAATTTATCGCCAGTAAAACCCTTGATCACTAGCATATGATAGACTGGACCACCATTACGAAAATTTGGATTATCAAGCTTCTTACCATCAGCTGGTACTATCACCGGTCTCCCCTGCCTCAAAAAATCTTTTATTTTTTCTACTGTCAAATTATTCACTATCTCCGTCTTTTGATTATACATAGCTAGAGCCAGATCAGCCTCCTGACTGACTGGCAATTCTCCGTGCACTCCCCAATTTTGCACTTGCCAATCTACCATATCTAATATCATTTGTTCTACTGCCAACTTATCTGGCATTTTTTTATTTTCATAATAATATTCCACCATGATCAGACTAGCTTCTTCGCAAGCATCCTGAAATGGCTGAGCCCAATTGGCTGTCGGAGCCTGAGAAGTAAACGGCACAGCTAGATTAATAGCTTCGACATTATCTACTGGCTTAACTACTCGCTCCTCAGTTGGCGTAGCTTCATTTTTGATAGGAGTAGTAGTGTCCGCTGGATCATCTACTTGTTCTGCTGTATCTACTTGCGCTTTTATTTCTTCATATGTCTGAGCGGCGGGCAATTGTATATTGCGTTGATTAGATTTTGTCCAAAAAAAATAAACAAAAACCAGAACTCCCAAAAACAATATGGCTAAAAAAATATATCTCTTGTATTTCATAAAATTATAATAACAGCTTTATTTATTATTTACAACAAAATTGATGACTCAAAAAAAGAAAAGAACCAAAGTGTTGAAACTTCGGTCCTTCGCGTGTTGCTCTAGCGACCATCCATATTTTGGATAGTGGGCTAGAAGGTAGGTGTTGAACTGCCGTAGTTCGACAAGCCATTGTTGACAATGGTCAGAATAGTGGTGATCAAATTGATCAGCAGTTCATAAATCCCGGGTGCGAATATCTTGAATAAGATAAGCAAGAAGACGAGTTGGAAAAAAGCTCCCATGGCTCTAAACATATGTTTGCTTATTAGCTTCAAGGCCTGAAAGAAGAACTCTCAAGGACTACGACTATTGTCCTTCTTTGGCCCATAGGCCTTATTCAAGTTCTCTCCAGGCAGCTTTACTCAAAGACCCTTTAAATAAGGCTGGCTGGAGAGAAATTCGCTTGTTTTAAGGTACTTACCCCTCTTATATATAAAGACGGCTAAAAATAGCCAAAATTACAGCTCTGACCATATTTTATTGCGATACTGGAGGGCTTCTAAAATGTGCTCTTCCTCGATATTTTCACAATTGGCTAGGTCAGCTATGGTCCTAGCTACTTTCAAAATTTTAAAATATGCTCTGGCTGATAGCTGCATATTTTCGCTAGCCGCCAGCAAAATTTTTTCTACTTTTTTGGATGCCAGACAATATTGCCGAACCTCCTTTGAGGATAAATTACTATTTAACAAATTTTGCTGGCGGACTTTTTGATTAGTCCTAGCTTTTAGCACTCTGGTCAAAATACTTTGAGAACTTTCCGCTGCACGACTACTATGTATGAGATCGTTGCTTTTGACTTTTGTGACTGATAGGTGCAAATCTATGCGATCAAGCAATGGTCCTGATAATTTTTTTCTATATTTCAAAATTTCCTGTGGTGTACAATGACATTCGTGAGTCGGATCAGTCAGATAGCCACAAGGACAGGGATTGGCAGTCGCCAAAAATATAAAATCAGCTGGATAATCTACCGAGCCCTTGATTCTAGAGACCGTAATTATTTTATCTTCTAGGGGCTGACGCAAGGCCTCAAGGACCGCGAGCGGAAACTCCAAAATCTCATCAAAAAATAAAACATTTTTGTGAGCCAAAGATATTTCTCCGGACTTGGGGCTACTACCACCACCGACAATCGCTGAGACCGAAGCCGAGTGATGAGGGCTACGCAAAAAACGACTGCGCACTAAATAATTTTCTTCATTGAGCAAGCCAGCTAGGCTATGTATCTTGCTGACAGCCAATGCATCTGACAAAGATAGTGGCGGTAAGATAGACAAAAAGCTTTTGGCCAGCATAGTCTTGCCAGAGCCTGGTGGTCCGACCATTAAGATATTGTGTCCGCCAGCTGCCGCAATCTCCAAAGCTCGCTTAGCCTGAGTTTGACCCTGGACTTCTTGAAAATCAAAACTAGCCTGACTAGGTAAATCAAAAAAATCTACTGGCTTTTGTGCTAAAATTTTCTGTTGATCATTGAGGTGTCTGACTAGCTGAGCTAAATCAGTCACTGGATAGATATTTACACCATCTATCACGCTAGCTTCTTTGGCATTTTTTTGTGGCACAAAAATATCCTCAAAGCCAAGGTCTTTGAGGGCCGCGACCATGACCATAATACCTGGCACCGCCTTGACCAGACCAGTCAACGACAGCTCGCCAATAAAAGCTGAGTGTTCACTAATACTTTTTAGCTCGCTACTAGCTTGCAAGACACTGATAGCCATAGACAGATCATAAGCTCCCCCACTTTTTTGGACTTGAGCTGGTGCTAGATTGATGACAACTTTTTGCCGAGGAAAAACAAAACCACTATTTTCAATAGCGGCCCAAACTCTTTCCCTGGCTTCTTGTACAGCTGTATCTGGCAAGCCAACAATAATAACCTTAGGCAAATGCCTAGACAAATTAGTCTCCACTTCTACCAAGTTGCCTTTCAAACCCTGAATGGCAACTGTATAAATATTAGCCATAATAAAAATCGCTTTTCTTTTCTTATGGCTATCTTACTACTAGCTATAAATAGAAGTCAAGAGCACTAAAAAACCACTCTAGTCTGAGTGGTCTTTTCATAATTTTATTTTAAATATTTTAATTCAACTACCAAATTTAAACAAAAATAATTATTGAATATACCCAGTATAAACATACAAATAAAGTCCCACTGCTTGTATTGTTATCATTATTGTTGATAATATATAGAACTTCCTTTTACTTGGTAATTTATAAACTTTACTTAAAGCCGAATTAAAAAATGACCAAGCTATTACAAATGGGACAATATAAACAATAAAAAAGTATGGTACCAATGCCCCGATCTCACTATCAGCCTCTGACAACATTATATATATGAAGTAAAGTACAAATGGTATGGCTATAAAATTAGCTAAGAAAAAAAATAATTTAATTTTCATAATTTTATTTAAATTTATTTATTCAGCTGCCAAATAGTATAGTTCAAATAACCAGCAAAACTCACCCAGAGTAAATATGGAATCAATAAAGCGCCGGCCTTTTTATCCAGGCGGAAAAACCACAAAATCAGAGTCAAAATCATAAGCCACAAAACAATAATTTCTATAAAAGCATAAAAAGGATTGTGCAAGCCAAAAAATAACACTGACCAAAAAATATTAAACACTAAATGTACCAGAAAAAATACTACTGCGCGATGAGCACTCTTGGAGTGACTAGCCTTTTGCCAGATGAGAAACAAGGCAATGCCCATCAAGATAAAAAGCGTGGTCCAGACTGGACCAAAAAGCCAAGATGGTGGATTCCAAGTTGGTTTGTTTATCGTCTGATACCAGGTAGCTATCTCAGGAGTAGTAAAAAAAGAGCCTACAAAACCAGCTCCCAAACAAATCAACACGGCCGAAAATAATTTTACAATACTTTTTGTTTTCATCCGGTTTAGAAATTAAATTTATTAATTTACTTTTTCATTATTATATAAAATATCTTTTTCTCTAGACCCTATCTTATTAAGTATATCATCATAAACGCCTTCGATACTACTCAAAACTTCATTGTTCCAATATCTTATAACTAATATATTCATTGACTTAAAATATTCTGTTCTAGAATTATCATATTCTATATTTTCTAATTGATTGTGCTGACCACCGTCAATTTCTATGACTAATTTTAACTTTGGACAGTAAAAATCTACTATAAATGGGCCTATGCCATATTGCCTACGAAATTTATAATTAATAAGCTTCTTATTTTTTATCTTTGACCATAGCAATGATTCTGCTTCGGTCATTTGCTTCCTTAAATCCCTACGAATAAATTTAAATTTTGGATTATTAAAAATAAAACGCATATTGTTTTGTACCCCCTCTGTCCTAGCGGACATCTCCCCCTAATTTAGGGGGAGAAGAAGAGGGGGTATTTCTCAATTGTCTAATTAAAAAATAGCATACTCCGAGGAAAATATAAATATCACTAAGGTTAAAAACCGTAAAAAATGGCACATTAAAATAATCTATCACTCCACCATAAAACAAGCGATCCCAGATATTGCTAGCCGCACCGATAATGATCAAAGCATAGGGCCAAATATATTTTTTCTCATGGCCAAAATCTCTATACCACAAAAAAATTAAAATAAAAAATACCAAAAATAAAATAGGATATAGTAGTAGCGGTGATACAGGCAGAGAAAAAGCTATGTTCTTATTGATATACAAAGCAAAAACACCATCCTCTAAGGACAATGTTTTTACAAAAAATATTTTCAAGAATCTATCTAGGATTATGAGTGATATCAATCCCAAATAGTATTTTGTCATAATGATTTAAAGAGATTTTCTCTTGCAATCCATACAAGCAGTAGCTGATGGAAAGGCTTCCAAACGCTTTGGGTCTATTGGTTTACCACAAGTTTCACAAAGACCATAGTTACCTTCGTCTATTTTTCTCAAAGCTTTATCAACATTGAATAAAGATATTTCTAAAGTCTTTTCTAAAGATAAATTTTTCTCAAAATCAACAACCTCAGCAGCATTCTCATCTTCTTTGTCACCATAATCTTCGAATTTTGCACTAAAATCATTACCCTCTACTGGCACTGTATCTACGTTTAGCTCGCGCAATATTTCTTCTCGCCTTTTTTCTAATTCACTCTTACGAGTGGCCAAAAATTTTGCATCAAATGTCATGTTTTATGGTTTAATTACCCCAAAATAATAGCAAATATTGACTACTTTGGCAAGATATATGGGGCATTTTTCAATTTTTTGCCAAAAAAAACAGGACACATCCGAGCACCCCTAATAGCATGTAGCTTTGTGGGCCGTAAGTGCGTCCCGTAGCGTCTTCACACGTAGCTTTTGACGTATTTGTTACGCCTGTAAGTTTTATTGGCTCCAAAGCATATGTGCTTGTGAAAACGTCATGTGATTCATTCCGACTCAGAATCAATTGTAGAACTCCACCATTTAGTGGAAAGATCTCGTTACCTATCCGGCAACTAGGATTTTCCTTTTTTTATTTTGTTTTTGTTTTGCTTGTTTTCAAGCGTCGGTGGCTTGATGATCAAAACAGTGAAGCTCTTAGAGCTATACACTACTTTACTAGTAATGTGCAGTTCCAAGGAATGTATGAAGGTACTTATTTATCTACAATATAAGTATATCACATTTTAGCCTTTGTGTCAAAGCTACTTATTGGCTAAAATTAGCATAAATAAAAATATATTTTTCTATATGTTGACAATTTTGTCAATAATAATCCACAATCATCAACAACTTATCCACAGATATTAAAAAATGCCCGTAATTTGGGCATAAAAATAAGTTCTACTATAGTGTAGAAGATAAATAAAACTTAAAAATTACTTTACACAAGCTTTTAATCCTATTTGGGCATTACTTTCATAGGACAAAACTGTCAAATAATTGATATTTTTTTTCTGCAAAGCTTCTTTGATGGTGTCATTTTGTATTTTAGCAGTATTGACCTGAGCCAAATCGATGATTTGGTAATCCCCAGCTATCTGGCATCCTCCCAAATAGCTTTGGATATTGTATTTACTCAGCAAAGTCGACTGTATCAGGGTCTCACTATTGGATAAATAGTAATATGCTCCGATCTGTGTGCCATAAAACTGGCCAAAATGCCAATAGTCATACTGCTGATAATGCAAAGACTCTACCTCTGCACCCTCATCACTGACAAATTCGGTATATACAGTGCCATCTGGCAATCTATTTTTAGATTCTTTGACTTTGAGGTTTGGGACCCAATCATTGATACGAGATTGCCAGTCCACTGGACTGACCATTAGCCAATTATTGTGGGACAAATATATAAAATTATTCTTCAAAATCTGCTCCTCTATCTTTTGATCAGACAATCTATAATATGGCAATTCTGTAAATAGTGTTTGAATGATGTTTTGACTGACTACGCCCTGCCATTTATCAGATTTGTGCTCACCAAAACCAAAAACCAGGTCAGCATTCAGGGGAAATTTAGCTTGATTGGGCCAAGCTACAGTGCTACTAGCATTGATCACCTGTCTTAGCTTGTCCTGCCAAATATGAACAGCTACTTGTCCATCCCTCTGCTTATATATATTGGCATAAATACTTGGCAGGCCATTGTCTAGTTGTAATAATTTTGTAAGATCAGCTAGAAAAATAGGGGCTTCATTTTTTGACCAAAAAATATTGACACCTACACCCAAATTATTAGTATCAAAATCTATTTTATCTTGTGTGGCATAGTGATTTGGCAGCCAATCATCAACGCTAAGCAACAAAACACCGTCATCAACCAATAAATAGCTGTATTCTGGTCTATTCGCTACTAGCCATTTGACTGTTTCTTTACCTTTATCCAAGCGCAACAAAAAATTGTCATCACTAGAACCCCCCGTCTTAAACCAAATGACTTCTTGTGTGTTCAAAAAACCGTTTTGCAAGATTTTTTTCAATTCTGCAATCTTGGCAGTGGGCTCTTGGGTGTTTATAATCGATATTTGATCAATACCTAAATTTTCATAATAGCTAGGATCAGTCCAATTATAAAAAAACGTAGTATTGGCTGGCAAATACACTGCCAAAGGCTGACTAGATTTTCTAGTCCAGCTGATCATCACCACCACTCCCAGCAACAAAACACCAAAAAAAAGCCACCAAGCTTTACTTGGTAAAAAAGTAAATTTAATTGGCAGCTTTTTTATTGTAACCACTCTTATTTCTTGAAAAATGGTTTTTTATTATATGGTTTTTTGAAAGGAGGACGCTCAACGTAACCCTCTGGCTTTGGCAACAGGTCTTTGATAGACAAACTGATCTTATTATTAGCTGTATCAACGTCTACAACTTTGACTTTGGCAGTATCACCAATATTCAAAACATCACTGACCTTCTCTACACGATTGTAGGCTAGCTGAGAAATATGCACCATGCCATCTTTACCAGGGACTAGCTCGACGATAGCGCCAATCTCATTGCCAGTGTTTCTATCTTTTATAATCTGAGTCACCTTACCATCATATATTTCACCGATCATGATATCTTTTACAATATTTTCAATCCATTGTTTGGCACGTTGGGCACCATCACTGTCAGTGGAAGTGATCAAAACCAAACCAGTTTGTTCAATATCGATTTGGACATTACACTTGGCGATAATTTCATTGATGATCTTACCACCAGTGCCGATGACGTCTCTTATTTTATCTGGATTGATAGTCAAAGTAATGATGCGAGGAGCATATTGAGACAACTCCACTCTAGGAGTAGCAATAGCTTTTTTCATGACTTCCAAAATCTGCAATCTAGCCACTCGAGCTTTCTCTAAAGTCTCTCTGACGATACCATAGCTGATACCGCCAAGTTTGATATCAAGCTGTATAGCAGTGATACCAGCTTCTGTGCCAGCCACTTTGAAATCCATGTGTCCAGCATGATCTTCTATGCCCTGGATATCAGTAAGTAATTGATAGCGGTTCTTATCTTCTTCATCCAAAACCAAACCCATAGCAATACCAGCAACTGGTGCTGTGATAGGCACGCCAGCATCCATCAATGATAATGTGGAACCACAGATTGAGGCCTGTGAGGATGATCCGTTGGATTCTAATACTTCTGATACTACACGAATAGTATAGGGGAAATTTTCATCCTTTGGTAACACTGGCACCAAAGCTTTTTCAGCTAAAGCACCATGGCCAATCTCACGTCTACCTGGGCCACGCAAAGGCTTCACCTCACCCACAGAAAATCCTGGGAAGTTGTAGTGATGCATATATTTTTTGGCGCCAGATTCTTCCATCGAGTCTAGAGTCTGTTCGTCACCAGGTGCTCCCAGTGTCACGACTGACAAAACTTGGGTCTCACCACGAGTAAACAAGCCACTACCATGAGTACGAGGCAAAAGTGCTACTTCAGCAGCCAGTGGTCTGATCTCATCCATCTGACGACCATCTGGTCTTTTCTTCTTATCCAAGACTAGAGACTTAAAAGCTTTTTCCAAGGCCATATCAAACATAGAAACACCCATGGCTCTACCATCTTTACTAACTTCATTGTCACTTTTAAGTAATTGGTCTAGCTCAACTTTGACTTCTTCTATAGCCTTCTTTGTTTTTGATTTGTCAGCATGAAAACAAGCGCTCAAATCTCTGCTCTGCAAAAAATTTACAACTTTTTCTTCAATCATTTTTTGCATAGCCTGCTTATCAGCGTCTACTATCACTTCACGTTTTGGCACGCCAGCTTGCTTGATCACATCCTCAATAAAAGATATTAATTTTTTGATATGTTTACCAGCAAAATCAATAGCTCCTGCCATGTCTTCTTCTTTGACTTGGTGAGCTCCAGCTTCAATCATCACTACTTCTTCGGCAGAGCTGACCACAAACAAATCCAAATCACTCTTTTGTCTAGCTTCGACAGTAGGGTTGATCACTAGCTCATTATTGATACGACCAATTTTGACAGCTCCTACTGGACCATTCCATGGTATGGGTGATATACCCAAAGCTATAGAAGCAGCTATCAAGCTAGGAAATTCTGGATCATTGATACCGTCATAACACAAGACTGTCAAAACCACCTGCACATCAGCACGATCTGTTTCTTTGAATAGCGGTCTGATAGAGCGATCAATCAAGCGTGAAGTCAAAACAGCTTCGTCAGTTGCCCGACCTTCTCTTTTGATAAAGCGTGAGCCTTTGATTTTACCAGCAGCATAAAGACGCTCTTCATAATCCACTAGTAGTGGAAAATAATCCACTCCTTCTCTAGCCTGTGAGGCCATGACGCTCGTAGCCAAAACTACTGTATCCCCATAGGAAACAGTACAAGAACCATGAGCTTGTTTTGCTAGCTTACCGATCTCTACTTTGAGCTCTCGGCCAGCCACTTCGGTAGTAAATTGTTTACTAGCCATATTATTTTCTTTCTCTGGCAAGGGCTAGATATAGTTGATGTGACAAATTACAGACAACTTGATTAAGCTATCTACAATCTGCCAACCAACCCCACACTAGCTGCATCTTGCCTTAATTAATTTTTATACAAGAGCCCTGTAAAAATACAGGGCCTTTGTTTATTTACTCTTTATCTTTTTCTTCTTCCTCACCACTCTCTTCTGGAGCACCGAGCACAATCTCATCTCGTAAAGCGTCATTCTTTTCTTTCTTGCTAAACTTCAAACCCAAGGTGTTTAACAATTTAGTAAAGCGTTTTTCATCCTCACGCTCCAAATAACGCAATAATTTGTGACGAAGAGACACTTTGGCGATCAAACCACGGCGAGAAGAAAAATCTTTTTTATTCTCTTTCAAATGTCTGGTCAATTCTTTGATCTCCTCGGTAAGGATAGCAATCTGCACCTCTGGAGAACCAGTGTCGTTTTTGTGAGTCTTAAACTTTTCAATGAGTTTAAGCTTCTTTTTCTTGTCCAACATGTTTTTTCCCTTTATTACCATGTAGCCGAGCAAACCTCTATAGTCAGACTATTGTCAGGTCAAACCAAGCTATAGGTATCAATAATTAAGTGAATGGATATTACCACTTTTAAGCATAAAAGTCAATTTAATAGAGATTTAAGTTCTACTATTGACAAAATAGCTAAAATATGCTATTATTATATATTAATTGCAGTACCTTAAAAGTAGCAAATATACAGTTATAGCGCCTAGATTAGCTAATATTCTAGCTAATTTAAGTGCTGTAACTGTAAACAAGACTCAATTCTCTATCCTTACATGGTGTAAGAGCAAAGAAGCGAGTCAGACCAAGTACGAGGAAGAAATGAAGAACATTCTCAAGGCTTCATTCCTGACCATTGGATATGTCGTGATGAGCGTCCTGACCGGAATCAAGAACGACAGCCCCATCGTCCTTGTTTTCATAGGGTCGCTAATTTTCTTTGAGGTGCGGGCGCTTCACGACAAACTCGAGCGCTTGCCCAAGAACTAGCCAGATCCTTCGCCGAGCCTAACAACTCAACTCCAATTTTCTTACACAATGTAAGGATAAAGGAGTGAGTCAGACCAAGTGCGAGGGTAAAAATGTCGTGGTCAGACGTCGCCTGTCTCATCGTCGGCATCATGCTGGGGATCATCACGAGAATCATTCGGACGCGCCCCAGGGACTAACCCTTTCCTTCGCCGCTATTCGCGAGTAACCAGCCAGCTCACCGACCAACAAAAGTGCGAGAGAGCAATGTCGCTGACAGATTTCATCTGTCTCCTCTGCGGGACAGTTCTGGGGTTCGTCATTGGCCACACACTCAAGAACCGCCGCAAGAACCGCCGGAGGTAACAACCTCGCTCGTCCATTGCGCACACCTGGCGCATCAGACCTCGGTAGCATCACACATATGTGAGTGCCGAGGTCTTTTTCTTTTTGTCAAAAACTCTAGCTACATTTTTGTGTCGTTTTATGATAATATGTATGTATGGAAAAAAATTCTTTAGCTAAATACAAATTATATTTAAAAAGTAAAGACTTGAAGCCCAGCACCATCAAAAATTATAGCTGGCATGTGGGGCAATTTTTGCTATGGTCTGAAAATAAGTCCGCCAGAGGCGGGTCCGCCTCTGGCGGAAAAATAACCGCTCCCCTTTTAAAAAAATATAAAGAATTTTTACTAGCCAAACAAAAAAATATTGGTAGTATCAATCTACGCCTTATCATCATAAATAACTACCTACACTTTATTGGTATCAGATACTCTTTTGAGCTCCTGACTGAGCACAAAGATAGACTAGCTGCTCTCACACCTTTGCAATTACAAAATTTTTTGGACCAACCCTTGAAAAAAAATAACCCTGTTGGTCACAGAGACAAAGCTTTATTAGAAATTTTATATGCTAGCGGTCTCAAGGTCAGCGACCTAGTCAATCTCCAAAAAAACCAAGTTGATTTTTTGAGTCGCGAAATAATACTAGACAAAAAACACATTACTCTACCACCCTATGCTCTGCACTATCTAGAAAAATATATTAATTTCAGAAAAGATAAAAGTCCTTGGCTATTTATAAACTTTGATCGCAGTAAAAAAGCTGGCGAAAAACCACTTTCTGTCCGCTCAGTCGAAAGAATGGTAGAAAAATATGCCTTGGCACTACGACCAAGACTAAAAATCACTCCCCAAATACTGCGCAACACCCTAGCCTACAATCTCAAAAGCCAAGGCGTGACTGGCTCTGGACTCAAAGAAGCTCTACACTTCAAAACAAAAGTAGGCGCCGGTAATTATCTAAACAGATTATAAAAAAAGCCCCACTTGCTGGGGGCTATTTTTGATAAAATTATTTCAGATCTCCTATGTAAAAGGCTGGCAATTGCTCTTTAGACTGTCTGGCATGCATAGTGTTAAAAAATTCTGTCATATCCTTGCCGCAACCTTGTAAAATCTTATCGCCACCTGGATGATTGGGGATAAAACTAGTTACATCATAAACCTTGCCATTTGATGCTAGCCAACAATCCTCTCCGGAGGCGTGTTGAGCAACCTCATCCAAGGTGTAGCTAGCAGCCGATGGAGCTTGATTAGTGTTTTCCATATTTTCTTTATTTTGATTATCCTCTGGTATGGAAATATTATTATTTGCTTTGATTCCACACCCTGTAAGTACCACAGCCATTGCTATGATTAATATATATTTTTTCATACGATATATTTAACTAATAATTAATAATTTTTGTATTATAGCACAGTTTTTTACTCTACAAAATATGCTTTTTAGCTATCCCTCAAATAACCCCAAGTGTTGAGCTTGTCACTATCTTCATACCAACGATCACCAATATCAGTGCGATAATACATATTGGGTATCATCAGATTGCCGACACGATTGTAGACGTGCTTTTGGGCTTGCTTCATAGTCAAACCACTACCCGTGATAGTCAATACTACACCTGCCTCACCAGCCACCAACCACTCGCCCTTTTCCATTTTAGCATCTTCAAAATGCACACCGTCATAATGTGGCTTGCGAAAAAGGATCACGGCGTTTTTGGAAAAAGAATCAAAAGTTGCTGGATCAACAAATGGATATTGAGGCACTATGATCATGACGCCAATCTGAAAACCTTTTTTGGTCTTGATGACAAAATCTTCTCCCGCCGCCATCTTATAAAAAAATTCTCCCATAGGCATAGCCACACCTTCTTGTTGGATAAAAATAGTAGGGTAGCCAAAACGAGAAGTAAATTCCAAAGGATAGATGCCATTACCATTGACTATACAATTGATATCTATATAGCCGACAAAATGCTCCTCGGCTAGTTTGGTTTCCAATTTCTTTAAAGTAGCGTTAAATATTTTGTTGGGCTGACTCCAAAACATACTAGTACCCATCTCACCAGTAGATGGTCCCAAATTACCAGGGAATAATTTTTTGTGTTCAAAATTGACATTGATGGGATTCAAAAATTTCTGCCCATTAAAAAAAGCCCCAATAGCCACCTCTACACCAACTACTCTTTTTTGCAATTGTAACTCAGCTACCTGCTCTGAAAAAACCTTTTTATAGGCCTCAAGCATATGCAAGACATCTTGACCATCCTCCTCTTCTCCGATGAATAAAAAAGATTTTGAAACATGAGACTCACCGCTAGATTTGATCACATAGCGACCTGGATTTTTTTTCACAAAATCAATAGCTTGATCAAAAGAGGTAAATATCTGATAAGGGATGATAGCTATACCAACTTTTTTCATCTCTTCTTGACCAAAGCTACGATCATCTTCTAGCTTGTCTGTATAGCTAGTACCGCCTATGACTAATTTACCTTTTTTCCTCAGACCCTCAGCTATAGCACCCTGTCCCAAGGTATCATCAAAAACAATCACATCGGCCCAGTCTACCCAGTCCTCCCACTTATCGATACGATCTACAAAACCAGTGCCAATGTCGGCAGAGTTTTTATCGCTGATATAGACTTTGACTTGATTACCCTCCTTGGCTATGAGCCAAGCGATATCGCACAATAGACCTTCGATACTGATAAATAAAAACTTTTTACCCATAAAATCGACTAATATTTAGACCCTTAAATTATATCACTTTGGTCAAAAAAAAGAATAGAGTAAAACAAAAAACCACCTAAAAAATAGCTGGTTCTTTGTCTCAAATAATCTATGAAATAAATCCACCAACCTGCTTGGACCACAAGCGCTTATAAAAACCATTGCGAGCCAATAATTCTTGATGTGTGCCCTGCTCTACTATCTGGCCACCCTCTATGACCACTATCCTATCCATTTTCATTATAGTAGATAGACGATGAGCAATGACAATCACTGTCTTATTCTTCATGAGATTGGCTAGGGCTTTTTGAATCAACTCTTCAGACTCAGAGTCTAGGCTGCTTGTTGCTTCATCCAACACCAAAATTGGTGCATTTTTGATGATAGCTCTTGCTATAGCTATACGCTGTCTTTCACCACCAGAAAGACGGACTCCTCGTTCACCCACAAAAGTATCATAGCCCTCAGTGAAGCCTTTGATAAACTCATGGCAATGGGCCATCTTGGCTGCTTTGACCACTTGATCCTGACTAGAGCCCCAAAGACCATAGGCAATATTTTCACTCAAAGTCCTATGAAACAAAATCGGGTCTTGATTGACCAAGGCAATGTTGGACCAGAGACTTTCCTGAGTAACGCGACTTATATTTTGTCCATCGATAGCGATCTGCCCATCACTCAAATCGTGCTGTCTCAGTAAAATACTAGCAATAGTAGATTTACCACCACCAGATGGACCGACTATGGCTACTTTTTCTTTTGGCTGAATAGCCAGATTCAAGTCTTTGATGATTTGCCTAGTTTGATTGTAGCTAAAGCTGACTGCAGAAAATTCTATCTGACCAGCTGTCACTTTTAGTTGCTTAGCTTTTGGCATATCGACAATATCATGAGGAGTTTCCAAAACCTCGGTCATCTCTTGAGCATCGGCCATAGCTTCATAGTAGTATCTGATGATACGACCGAAATCCCACAAACGATCAAACATATTAATCAAATAAGTTTGGATCAAGACAAAGTCACCAATGGTCACCAAACCTAATCGCCATAGATGCAGAGCATAAAACATCAGGCCGATTTCCAAGCCAATCATCATCAATGTCTGAACAGATTCAAAATAATTGGTCAGGTTCCAAGAAAAATTACGTGCTGCTTGAAGCTGGCTAGTTATTTTACGAAAGGCATTATTTTCTCTATTATAGCCGTTGAACAATTTTATATTGAGCTGATTAGTAATCGTATCAGCCAAAGCACCACTCACTTTAGAATCAAGCTCACTACGCCTAATGTCATATTTTAATTTATAACGACTAAAAACAAAATTAATAACACAAAATATTATTACCCACAATAACACAGCCATACCTACTAAGATATTACGTCTTGATAAAACGTAAACTATCAGGGAAACATTTATCACTATAGGTATTAGGTTCCAAGCAAAGACATCCATGATGGAGCCAAAAGAATAAACAAAACGATTTACTTTTTTGACTAGTGAGCCGGCAAAATTATTATTAAAAAAAGAAACCGAATGTTTATGCAGATAGGCAAAGCAATGATTAAATAAATCCGCCATCACGTGTGTCTGGGCATGACTAGCTGTAAAACTCAAAACCCGCCAACATACCCAAGAAAGTAGCTCAAGAACCAAAATCACTAATAATACTTCTGTAAATTGTCCGGAGCTAGCTGCCTCTCCACTCTTGGTCAACAAATCAAAGAATTTTTTGTAATAAATGGGCACTGCCACCCGCGCCGCTGAAGCCAAAATAATAAAAATCAAGATAACTAAAAAAGAAATACGGTATTTCTTTGCGTATTGAAAATAATAAGAAAAAGTCTGTTTAGTAAAAGTTTTATTTTTTGTGTCTGCCATATTTATATAGACGGCTATAAAGTCTACTAATTACAGCGCCCCAATCTACTTTATAATATTAACGGTGCTAGATAGCTTCCCTCGGATAACACCCAAGTCTACTTCCGAATAGTGATTACCTGAGATATCTAAAGTTTTTAAATTTTTAAGATTGCCTATTTCATAGGGCAAGCCAGTCAATTTATTATTAGACAAATTTAATATTTGTAAATTTTGAAGCTGACCAACTTCGGCTGGTACACCAGTCATGTTATTGTTGTGAGCGTCCAATATTTTTAATTTACTCATCTTACGAATTTCAGCTGGCAAAGCACCTTCTAGTAAATTATTGTCCAAATATAATTCTTCCAAACTAGTCAACTGACCAATCTCGGCTGGCAAATTTTTTAAATTATTATTAGATAAAATCAATTTACGGATTTTAGTTTTGGACAACAAACTTACAGGCAGACTATTCAAGCTCTGAGCACGTAAATCTACGGTATCTGATGAGCTGTCCTGTAAACCAGAATTCGCATTATTATTTGGCTGATTAGTATTAGCATTATTATTGGTATTAGTATCAGTCTCTACTCTTGAACTACCAGAGCCCCATAGGCTACAAGCACTGAGTAAAAATAAACTAGAAAATAAAGTAACTATTATTAAATATCTTTTGATCATCATAGACTTATCTTAATATTCATAGCTTCAATATAGCACGAGCTACAAAATATGAGTAGCTCAATCATTTTTGTAAAAGAGTCATGGGGTCTAGCCAGGCAGACAAATCCGCTTGCTTCTGTACATAGCCCAATAAAACTATCTGCTGACCATAGTGGATGCTCAAATGCAAATGTTTTCTTTCACCATCAGTCTCTGAGCTATACCCCTGACCCAAGACAGCCAACTGTTGTCCAGCTGACAACTCTTGACTCACTGCGCTTGTGATACTAGATAATTTAAGATGTCCATAAAGTACCGTCACTGATTGTTTATTGATTTCACAAGCCTGGACTGCTACTCCGCCATAGCCCGTAGCTTGTTTTTTAAGTAATAATTTACCAGAACAAATGGCATAAATAGGTACTTCAATATTTTGTTCTGCCTGACTAGTTTCAAAATCAACTCCCGTATGGTAGCCAGAAAATCTCTCTGGACTGACCGGTGAATCAGTAGGTGATACTTTGAGACCAAAAGGCTTTTTAGTCACCCTAGCTAGAGCGCCAGCTATGGGCTCTGCTATATCATTGATGGATACTAGTGTCGAGCTGGCTACTTGAATATTTTGGTCATTATTCTGCACAAGAGCTGTGTCTGGAGCTAGAGCTTTTTTATTGACTACCAAAAATACCAAAGCAAGCAACAAAACAAAAATAATAACAAAAAATATTCTGCGCATAAATATTATCTACTAATAGCCAGGCCAAACATAGCTAAAAATGTAAAGATAAACAAATAAGCTAATTTATAGAACAAGAGCTTTACGGCTTCTTTTTTTTGACCATCCAAATACCACATGATCGAGCGACCAAAAATAGTCATGCCCATCACAGCTACTGAAAAAACTAAAAGTAACAAAAAGACTACTGGACTAAACATGTTGTCATCCGGTCCAAAAATCTGATTGGCATTTCTCAAAAATAAGGCAATCAAGAAAATATAAAATACTGCTGCCAAAACCTCGCCTAAAGCATAACGCAAAATCATTTTTTTGTTCATAATATATACGGTTAATAATAAATCACAACCCTATATTGATAATAACAAAAAATCGCCTAAAAGGCGATTTTTTAAACTGCTATTGAGATACAGCGGGATTGTTGGGTAAATTTGGGCTTAATTGGATGCCTTTAGCACTCACACTACCGTCAGAATTAGTAGTGCCAATCACCATAATATTATTACCAGCTGCCAAATCTTCTAATGAAGCGTCCGCCATCTTACTCACTGTGGTGGAGCTAGATAATAAAATTATTTTTGAACCACCATCACGTAATTTCATAGTAATACTCTGAGCATCTTTACTCAATATTTCACCGTTTATAAAACCACCTGCCCCCTGTCTACTCCCAGGAGTTTGGCCACTGTTGAAATTAGCACGATTAAAATTACCAGCTTGTCGCACATTACTATTTTTCTTCATTCCATAAAGCATACCACCATAAAATGATACGCCCCCAACCACTATACATAAAATAATGGTAATAATTAAATTTTTTTTCATATTATTTAAATTAATTTTTAAATATTATTCAAAACGTAAAGCATCAATAGGATTGAAACGGGCGGCTCTCTTGGCTGGATAATACCCAAAGGCAATGCCAATAAAAGCTGAAACGCCAAAAGCCAAAATAATAGATAAGCCAGAAACTTTGGTTGCTATACCACCCAGTTGTGAGGCTAACAATGCTGCCAACCAACCCAATATGACTCCCAATATACCACCAACAAATGTTAGAGTTATAGCTTCTACCAAAAATTGATTGCTAATATCTCTACGTTTAGCACCTATAGCCTTGCGCAGACCTATTTCTCTAGTACGCTCAGTCACATTGGTAAGCATCATATTCATAATACCGATACCACCCACCAGCAAAGAAATAGCAGCCACCGAACCCAATAAAATAGTAAAGGTGTTGGCTACAGACGAAGCAGTAGCTACAATATCTGCTTGATTCAAAGTGCTAAAATCAGCAGCACTCGGATCACTAATATTGTGCCTCTCCAAAAGCAAAGCTGTAATTTCTTCCTGCAAATTTGTCATAGATTTTTGGTCTTTAGCTTGCACGCTTATGGTACTAACTTTATCACTGCCTGACAAAAATTGCTGAGCTGTTGATATTGGCACAAAAAGCATATCATCTTGATTACTAAAACCAGTGCCACCCTTGGCTTTGGTTACACCAATAACTTTGAACTCTATTTGTTTGATCCTGATAGTCTGTCCAACTGGATTGACACCTTCACCAAAAATATCGTCTCGCACCGTTGGGCCCAAAACTACTACCTTAGATTTATTTTTAACATTCTGATCACTAATAAATGATCCTAAATCTATTTCTACATTTCTGATGCTAGTATAGTCAGCATTAGTACCAACTACTGAGGTATTGGTGTTTGTGCCCTTGGCTGTCACCTGATAGCGACCAGATAATTCTGGAGCTACGGCAGCCGCCAAACTTATTTCTGCAGCAATAGCCTCTGCATCACCCTGAGTCAGAGTCTGTGCTGATCCTCTTCCTTGGCTGACTTGCATACCCACACCTCTTTGAGCTCCTGGCATCACCAAAACTAGATTAGACCCCAACGACTGAATACTAGACTGGATATTACTTTGTGAACCCTGTCCTATAGCTATCATAGCAATCACTGAAGCAATACCAATTACTATACCCAAAATAGTCAAACTAGACCTTGCTTTGTTGGCCAGTAATGCCAAATATGTTTCATCAAATAAATCTTGTGCATGCATAAATTAAAATTTATGGGGATTCAAATTTTTTTTATCTTCCACTATCAAACCATCGCGAATTTGTATAATTCTGTCGGCACAATTAGCCACATCATGCTCATGAGTAATCAAAATAATAGTTCTCTTTTGGGTTCTATTCAAGGATTGAAAAGTGCTCAAAACTACTTCTCCTGTTTTGGTATCAAGGTTGCCAGTAGGTTCGTCAGCTAAAATCAAATTTGGGTTATTGACTAGAGCTCTAGCAATAGCTACTCTCTGCATTTGTCCGCCTGATAGTTGATTGGAGTGATGATAAAAATGCGACTCATCCAGGCCAGCATTTTTTAATGCTTCTCTGGCTTGAATCTCTCTTTTTTCTCTAGGTATATCAGCATACACTAGTGGTAATACCACATTACGCAAAACCGTTGCCCTCGGCAACAAATTAAAACTTTGAAATACAAAACCTATTTTATGTTTACGAATATCGGCTAACTCATCTTCAGACAAATCTGAAACTTTTTGTCCAGCCAAAAAATAATCGCCCGAACTTGCAGTATCCAAAGCACCCAAAATATGCATCAAAGTAGATTTACCAGAACCGGATGGTCCTATAATGGCAACAAACTCCCCGTCAGCAATATCAAAAGATACTCCTTTCAATACGGTGGTGACATTGTTACCACTTTGATAAACTTTGGTAATATTTTTACACTCTATCATAAAGATTATCTAGGTATAAAACCACCGCCCGTAGCTCGAGTACCGCCTGTACTACCAGTGCTTTGCAAAATACTTTTGCCATTGGTACTGCTACTAGTAGTCTTTGAGTTGGCAGTAGTTTTGATAATCACCACATCGCCTTCCTGCAAACCACTGACAAGCTCAGTCATACTATCGTCACTTAAACCAATTGTAATTGTTTTTTGAGTGGGCTGATTTTTCAAGGTAATAGCCTGACCAGCACTAATCACATCATCAGTGATAGTATCTGCTGGCATCTCTACATAATAGCTATCACCAAGAGATTTGACGGCAGCATTATCAATCAATAAAACATCAGATCGCAGATCAGTAATAATAGCTGCCGAAGCTGTCATGCCTGGTTTTACTCTATCATCTTGAGTATCTAGAGCAATCTTGGCAGTATAGGTGACGACCCCCTGACTGACAGTACCCATGGCATCCATTTCAACTACGGAGCCACTGATACTCAAACTATCTACAGCATCAAAGGTCAGAGTAGCTTTTTGACCAATCTTTATTTGGGAAGCATCTACTTCATTAAAGGGTATCTCTACTATACTTTGTTTAGTAATCAAAGTAGCTACCGCTGTAGCAGTTGAAGCTGTGTCTCCTTTGGTGGCTGACACGGCAGCAATCACACCATCAAATGGCGCTCTCAATGTATAGTCAGCTAATTTTTCTCGTACATCACTTAAGGCATTTTGCTTTTGTTGCACTGCTAATTCCTGCGCCTGCAAATCTAAAGCATCCGTACCTGCTTGTAGATTGGCTAGGGTCGTCTGCTTTTCCTCTATACTACGCGTAGCAGTGACTATCGTATCTTTGGCTGATTGTATGCTAGTACTAGTATTTAGTAAACTCAATAGATATGTATTACTAGTGCCAGTATAGCCATTCAAACTACTCAAATGAGTATAAGAGATAGGAGATATGGCTATATTGCGTGCATTAGATTTGTCTTGATAAAATTGAATTAAATTATTAGCATTTTTAATAGCCTCGGCTATATACTTAGTGGTGTTATAAGTTTGCAAAATCAAAGCTTCAATAGTAGCCTCATCAGAAAAACGACTAGCTGATTTATAGGCAGCAAAATTTTGATCATAAAGATTGCGAGCATTTTGATAAGACTCAGCTGCGTCATCACGATACTGCTTTACCGACTCATCGTAGTATTTGGTATTATCATTGTACCAATCTATATTATATTGATTGACGGTAATTTCATTTTTATACAAGACGTCGTGTAATCCTGTGATGACGTCTGGCAATGCCAAAAAAGCATTAGCTACATTATTAAAGCCATCCTCATAAGCTTTTTGTAGATTTTCTTCTGCTTGTTTTTTATTTTCCTGCGCACTAGTCAAGGCATTTTCTGCCTGCAATAAAGACAGGGCTTCGGCTGGTTGTTGTAATTTTTGTAAAGACAACTTTGCACTAGCCAAGTTCACTTCTGCATCACGCAAACTTTTATAAATATCAGTGGCATCAATTTGTGCTATGATATCACCACTTTTCACCTCCTGACCCTGCACTACTGCAATCTTCACCACTTCACCGCTAGCCTTGGGTGTCAAATCTATTTGATTAGAAGCCGAGACTTGACCACTACCAGAAACTGTCTTTATCAACGAACCTTTGGTGATTTTGCCCAAGGTGTAGGTGGTTTGTACATTTTTACTACTAATACTCTGCCAAATAAAATAAGCGATGCCTGCTAAAATAAGCAAAACAATCGCTCCCCAAATTTTTTTCTTTTTAGACATAAATAATATATAAACATGCATTTAAAAACTAGTATCAAAGTCTATACACTCTATATATTACGCTAAAAAATCAAGATTTATTTCAAAAATAAAAACACCCCGTATTTTGGGGTGTTTTTATAAGGTGAATCATGAAAAAATTATTTTGCTTGATTTTGAGTATTAGCTGTTCCTAAACCCTGTCCTCTCATACCCATACCTCTACCTTCCATATGACCATTACCCATACCTGGTCCAAACATGCCTAGCTCATCAAAAATTGCTTTAGCCTCATCGTACTTACCATCTTGCATCAATTGATGTGCTTGAGTTAATTTATTGAAAGTATCTTGGTTGATCTTAGCCTCTAGATCAGTGGCTTGCTGACGCATCTCGGAGACTCTAGTGGTCATGGCTGATGACCAAGTAGTATAATCGTTGTTGGTGATAGCTTGTTGTACTTGAGCACGATTGTCGTTGTCAACTGTGCCATTACCAGTACTGTTACTCTTGCCACCAAAAGCTAAAGTGGTAGATGATACAGCTAATGTAGTGACTAACAAGCCTAGAAAAGCTGCTAATAAATATTGTTTTTTGTTCATAAATTATCTATTTAATAATTAATTGAAGTTGGCCTAACCTCTTGCACTAGACTATACGCCAAGCATCAAAAAAATATTTCACTGTCATATTATGGACGGAAAAACATAGGTGGTGGACCAGGATTTTTGAGCCAAGGCTTGATGCTTTCACAAATAAAATTATCATCGTCGGCCATATGCCCTATCAACATCACTCTCTGCCCTACTTGGAAACTATCGGTGCTAGTACTGATGCTCCAGGATCTACCGCCAAAATCTTCTACCGTGATAAAATCTGGTGATATGACAGTGACTACACCAGCTAAATGCCCCTTGTCTGGCTCTACTAACATTCTACCACCATGTCTAAACATTTGTTTATAAAATGGGACTTGTCTGAAAAATGTTTCTTCCAGTTTTTGACCAAAACCCACAAAATATATAATGTACCCCAAGAGACCACTCAAAATTACACTAAACAATACTATCACTATAGGACGATATTTATAACCTCTTTTAGTGTTTTTGAAGTCGTACCAAGCTACCAAGGAAAATAAAGATAAGCTCAATAGCCAAAATAATGGTAAATTTATCCATAACCTTTCTAGCGGACTAAAACCAGGGGCCATATCTAGCCAAGCTACATGTTTAAAGACAAAAATAGTCACAGAAGATGCTAGTCCACCCAATATGATAGCCACAATAAAAATCAGCCACAACAAATAGTCTTTAAATAAAAACTCCCAACGTTTTTTTGGCTGGATATTTTGCTCTTTTATTTTATCTAATATTTCTTTGGCGTAATTTTCCATATATTTATTGTTTAAATTCTTTTTGTAAGGCTATCTTGCTACGACGCAACAGGGTACCTACGGTACTTGGTGGTTTTTTGATAATATCAGAAATTTCCTCATAAGATCTATCTTCTAAATATTTCAAAATCACCACTTCTCTATATTTACTATCTAGATTGGCCAAAACTCTAGCCACTTTTTCTTTCAACAAGCTCTGATCGATGTCTTGATTGATGTCAAAATCACTGACAAAATGCTCACAAGCTTCTAGATCTAAATCAAACAAAGAAACTTGGGGGCGACTTTTATTTTTACGATAATTACTAATAGCTTGATTACGAGCTATACGATAAACCCAAGAAGAAAATTTCAAACTCTGATCAAAGTCATTTAAATTTTGATAAACTTTGATAAATACTTCCTGCAATAAATCTTGTGCATCGTCATAATTCAAACCTGAGATCCTCTGAATAAAACGCAACAATTTTTTTTCGTAGCGATTGACCAAATGCAAAAAATTCTCCTGATCCAACAAGGTTAGTTTTACTAGCTCTATGTCGCTTTTTTCAAGCAAATCATCATTCACCGCCATATATTTTAATACGCAAATAATATACTATTTATTTCAAAGATATTTATTGGCTCAAAACCTCTCACCTTGACTACAGCATAACAAAAATAGACAATAATTCAAAGTGGTTTCATTGATTGACAAAAAGCAAAAATTGGCGTTATATATTGACAAAGTCCGCAAAGAATCACACCACACAGGACGCCCGTCCTTCACAACTGTCTAGGAGGCAAACATGGCTAACTCCGAAGAAATCATGCTGCTCTGCGGCGGTGGTGATACTAATCACCTGGCTCAAAAAATCATCGAAGTAGTCAACAACCGACGCATCGGCCAAAGAGAACTCAAGCTCTCACACACTGACTTCGGCTGGTTTGCCGACGAAGAACCAGATCATGCCTTTGACGAATGGGACAAAATTCGTAACAAGCATATCGTTTTGTTCTTGAGCACACACAGCCCAGAACTAGCCATGGAGCTCTTGATCCTCATCCGAGCGATCAAAAAAAGATACGGTGCCAAGAGCCTGACCGTGGTCCAGCCCTTCATGGCTTTCCGACGCCAAGACCACCCAGAGATCAAAGAAGAGTTTGACATGAACCTCTGGTTCATTGAGAACTTGAAAGCCAATGGCGCTGACCGTGTCATACTCTGCGACATTCACTCCGAGCAGACGCTAAAAAACTGCGTTGAAGTCGGCCTAGAAGCTCACCACGTCAAACCTACTCCACTCTACGCTGCTGCCCTGAAAGAACCAATTGCTCAGGCCAAGGAGCTCGGTAAGCATACCAAGATCCTGTCGCCAGACAAGGGTTCTCTACTTCGTGCTATTGCTCTAGCCAAGATCCTCAGTGTGCCGGTGTTGCTATCTCTCAAAAAAAGAAGCGAGACCGGCAACATTGTCACCAATGTCCCACCGACACCGTCCGATCTCGAGCTGATCGCAGCTATGGAGCAAAAGCACGGTATCAAGATCGAGCTCATGAGTGAAGAAATGGTCCGAGATGCCCACATCATCATCCGTGAGGATGAGCTCGACACTGGCGGCACCGCAGCTGACACCTGTCGTGATCTGCTCCGTGCTGGAGCCTACCAAGGCATCTTGGTCGTGACACACATGAAGTGCTCTCCAGGCTGGAAACGCAAGGTCGGTCGTCGCCGGACCAGTCCTTTCACTAGAGTAATTGCCGGTGATACCATCAATCGCTCTTACGAAGACCAGACCGGTGGTCTGGTGGTCAATGTCAGTGTGGCACCAGTCATTGCCGAGAAGTTGACCGAAATCCTAGACGCCCTGTGATCCACTAGGACCACAAAACAAAACCCCCAGCGAGTCTGCTCGCTGGGGGTTTTAAATATATAAAACTAAAAAACTACAACCACTTCTTTTTATAAAAAATAAACAAAAATAGTATGACAGCAATAAAAGATATAACCAACACATAAACAAAAGCTAGCGGATGTGTAGCCAGTGGCAATGTGACATTCATACCAAACAAACTAGCCACAATAGTAGGTATAGTCATAATAATAGTAAAGGCTGTCAAAAATTGGATGGTCCTATTTAGTTTATTGGTAAACAAAATCTGATATGAATCACGCAAGCTTTTGATGCTCTTTAAATTTACTTGGCAAATTTCTGTTGATTGCCTGATACTGATGATCATGTCGTTTAATAGATCGTTGTCATCTTCTTCTAGCTTGAAATAGTTGCCAGTCACCATACCCTCAAAAACATTGCGTACTGGTATCAGGGCCGACATATATTGATTGAGTAAATCCTCATATCTAATCAGTTCATTGATATCATCATCCGTGACCGATTCTATCTTTTTCTTTTGGGAGGCAACTAGGTTATTCACTTCACGCACCCTAGAGCTAAATCTCTGAGAAATCTTCAAAAAAATGTGAATCAACAATTTGGCTTTTTGGCTAGTAGCAATAGCTAGACTATTTTTCAAAATATCTTTGATCACCTTGTCCTCAAAAAGAGCCAAACTAATAAAATATTTTTCTGTGACGATAAAAGTCAATGGTGTAGTATGAATCAAATCTTTGGCATTGATCTGCTCACGAGGAATACGTATAAAAAATAACAGCGTTTTTTCTTGTCTCTCTATACGTGGCAACTCGTGCAAGTCCAAAACATCTTGTAAATCTAACAAATCTAGATCTGACATCTTGGCTAGTTTCTCCAAATCATCATGCTCTAGATGACTAGCATTGATCCAAACATTATCTTGAATCTGATCAAAATTTTCTATGCGATTACTTTCCTGATCTTTGAAATAGATATTTAACATAGCTATATTATAACAAAAATTATACTATAATGATATCTCAAAATTTAAAAATAGTTTGCTCTCTATCTGGCCCCACAGAAATGACCTGTATCTGCCCACCAGTATACTGCTCTATAAATTCTACTATAGTCTTGATAGGCTGTGGCAAATTTTCATAATCTGCAATCTCAGAGATAGCTGATTGCCAACCAGCAAATTCTTTGTATATCGGCTCACAATGATAAAGTATTTCTGAAAAGCGTGGGAAAAAATCTATACTCTGACCAGTTTTGAGCTCTTGTCCAGCATAAAAGATATCTGGACCATTATACTTATATGCCACTGCTAATTTTATTGTGGAAAATTTATCTAATACATCTACCTTGGTCAAAGTAATACTAGGCCCATTATACTGCATAGCATACTTGAGGGCGACCAAGTCTAACCAACCATTCCTTCTGGTGCGACCAGTGGTAGCACCATACTCATCGCCCAACAAACGTACAGCTATACCTAGTTTGAACTGATCGTCGCCAACTAAATATTCCTCCACTCTACTGCCGTGTTCGACTTTTTCTTGCTCTTTGGTAATGCCTCGAGAGCAATACTCCTCACTTATACTGCCACCAAATTCTGTAGGAAATGGTCCATTGCCAACTCTGGTCATATAAAAAGCTTTGGCAATACCAAAAACATGATCCACATCACCCTCCCTCAAGCCAGCACCGCGAGCTAAGCCATCAATAGTACAATCTGAAGAAGTCTGAAACTTGGTAGTACCAAAGTCAATGCTAAGTAAGGTGCCTTGCGCTCCCTCTAATAAAATATTTTTGCCACTTGAAAGAGAGTCTCTTACAAAACTCTCAAGATCTATCACGTGTGGCTTGAGCCTATTGGCAAAATCACCAGTGTACTTCTCCACTATAGCTTCCACATCCAAAACATTTTCCGGATGAAAATATATTCCTGAGCCCAAATGTGGATGCGCCAAAACCTCCTTGGCCATATCTTTGTCCAAAGTAGCTAAAATATTTTTTTTGCTCTCTAGATACTTGGTTAATTTTTCTCTGAATATTTCTGGATTAAAAATATCATTGAGAAATAAGGAGTGACGAGCAGTGTAGTCAGTATAGAGAGGTCCGATGCCACGACCAGTTGTGCCGATCTTTTGAACTTTGTCTCCCATGCGGTCAATCAAAATATGATATGGCAAGACCAACGGTGCTTGGTGACTTATTTTCAAATATTTGATTGATAGGCCAGCATTTTCTAAAACACCCATCTCATCTATCACTGCCTGAGGATCAAAAGCTACGCCCCGACCAATAATATTTATCTTGCTACCACTATCATGTAAAATGCCAGATGGTAAAAGATGAAAAATATGTTTCTGACCATTGACCACTATGGTATGACCAGCATTGGCCCCACCAGTACCACGGATGATAATATCTGCCCAGGTCGATAAGAGGTCGACCAATTTACCCTTGCCCGTATCACCCCACTGATTACAGACTACTGCTACACAATGCTTATCGCTCAAAAATTTGTTCAATAAATCTTGCCGCATAATTTTTTAGATAATAATCAACTTAAGTAGTATAACAAAATATAAAATAAAAAACAGCTACCCAAACTAGCAATTTTATATCTCTTGGTTATTTTTATGATTTAGGCTATAATACTAAAGATGTACAAAAAATTGCACAAAAGACATTTGTACCCTAGTCTGAATATCAGACTTTTATTTTTTCAAAAAATACTTAGTTTACCAATATCCCGTCATTGACGGGATATTTTTTTAGTCTTTTTTATGAAACTCCTAAACTAGCTCACCCCCCCTACCACTGGAGGCTTAGTCATGAAGCAGGTCGTTCTTTTCAAGCGTCAGGTCACCATCAAAGGATTCACTTTCCAGGCTCAGGAGGACTATAGTTTTCAAATCGTCACTCTGCAAGACACCAAGTGGCTCTATTACCAGCGTCAAAAAATCATGACTCTCAGTCTGTTTGCGGTGCTGTTTGTAGACCAAGGACACGCTCAATGGATTGACGATGAAAAATATCGGGTAGCCTGACAAAAACCGCCCAACCCTTGGTCAAGGGTTGGGCGGTACCAAATGTAAAACTATTTCTCTAAAAAATTCCGTGCTGATTAAAATACTCAGAGTATTCCATATCAGTTTTGATAATGTGATTGGTCCACCAATTTTTCAAAAAATTGAAAATATCTTCTATCATTTGAACATCTAATCTCTCTGAGGCTGCTGTTTTTAATTCTACTAATTTATCTTTATATGCATTATGCTGCTTGATATGAAAATCTTTATCTGGATATGCTGTAGACTCAAAAAAATCTTCCTCCGTCTTAAAATGATAGATTGAATAATCCTCAATCTCCCCTAAAATCATAGCCACCTGTTCTTTGTAGTCTTGGGATTTTTCAAAAGACTGTAGTCTATTCATCAAATCAAAAATATTTTGATGTTGTGAATCTATTTTTTTAATATTAACAGAGTAAATTTCCTTCCATTCTAATGACATAATGGTATGGTTAATTATTCTATATAAAAAAATACCCTACAAAAATAAGGTATTCTAAAATGTTAATCAATTTTATTTCTTGTGTCTTTTAGCGGCTTTGGCCTCTAGCATCAATCTCTTGATTTCCAATCTTTTCTTAGTTTTTTTGGAACGAGACTTTTGTCTAGGACCACCGACTGCGATTCTTTGCATATAGATTCTTTTACTTATACTTAATAGCCATACTATACATGATTATCAGAATAAAATCAAGATGCTAGCCAGCCATTTTAATCATCGTCGCTCCTGTCTGTCCTACTATTTTGCTCTGATGGTGTATTGTCGGTATTGAAATTATTGTTGAGATTGTTGGGCAAATATTTTCTTTGCTCACTACGATCATTGTTTTGGTTTAGCTCATTATCTTTGGGAGCCACTCGAATATGCACATCACGATCTCTATCAAGCACCTGATCATATTTATTTATAGCCTTTTTAGCTTCATCAACTTTTTTGACCATATCTTCGTTGTCCTTGATGACATTGCTGATATCATCCAAATATTTGACCATGACTTCTTGCTTCTTTTTCAAGGCATCCTTGGTCTTTTGAGAATTTTTGGTATTATCTATTTTTTGTGAAGTCTCCACAGCTGAGTCAAAATTATTTACTGCTTCATTGATACTTTGTTCAATATTATTATTTAATTGGTGTTGCTGATCACTTTCTGATGTGTCATTGTGCTCGGCCAAATTCAAAGCTTCTTTCAAGCGACGCTCTGAGAGCTTGTTCAAAGTATCTACCTTGGCAGCATTACTCAAAGATAGTTGCTGTTCTACATTCTCAATGGTTTTTTTCAAGGGATAAAAGGTGTGTCCAGGTGCTATATGATCATTGTTGACCGCATACACAGCTGTACTACCCAAAACGACAAAAACAGCCAAGGCATTCAAGGATATCTTACTCAATAAAGAATGGGGGTGAAAAAAATATTGACCAATTTTTTGTAAATTTTGTGTAAAAATAAAACTATAGATTTTGAACTTAATTTTAAAATCAGCTTTTTTGCTCAGTTCAAATCTTGGTAATTGTGATAATTTTTTTTCTAAATCTTCCATATTATCTATCTAATATTTCTCTTAACTTACTCAAGGCTCGACTCATCTTGGTGCGTATAGCTCCTTCATCTTTTTCTAGCAAGTAGGCAATTTCTGAATTTGAGAAATCATTCACAAAGCGTAATAATAATATTTCTCTATCGCTATCGGACATGGTGTTGATGATGCTCATCACTCGGTCCAGCTCTTGTTTTTGGTCTACTTGATCAATCTCTTGCTTGGTTACAAATTGATCCTCCAGGAGCTCTGTCTCTCTATGGGCTACTCTATAGTGATTGACCAGATGGTTGTGAGCAATGGTAAAAATCCATGATTGAAATGACCTGGTGTCATCAAAGCCATCAAAATGCTTCAAAGCCTTCAAAAAAACCTCAGAAGTCAAATCTTCAGCTACAGTATGGTTAAAATTGACTCTATATAAAAAATAGACAAAAACCTTGTTTTTATACTGTTCATAATAGCCTGTAAAGCTACTTTTTGACTCTGTCATAAATACTATACAAATATAGGGCAATAATGTTTCACCCCCACTAAAAGGCTATTATAGCAAAATTTATACCTTTGTCTAAGGATGTAACAAAATGGTAATAGCTTTGTATTAATTTATATCAAGCTAATTATTAAAACAAAAAAGCTTATGAAAAAAATACTCGGTATATTGGCGATGATGATAATCGTCGTCTCCACGATTGCCTTGGCTCGTACAGCTGAAGCTACTAGCTATACCCTAGCCCAAGTGCAAACTCATAATACTAGTACTGATTGCTGGACAATCATCAACAACAAAGTCTACAACCTCACTAGCTATATTAGCTCACACCCTGGCGGATCAAGCGCCATAATCTCTCTCTGTGGCACTAATGGCACGAGTGCTTTTACAGCTCAACACTCTGGCAATACCAACGCCAACAATACTGTAGCTAGTTACTATATCGGTGACCTGAGCATTCCAGATACTAGCGCTCCTAGCATACCAACGAATCTAGCTGCTACTCCAATATCACCAAGTCAAATTAATTTAAACTGGACAGCAGCTACTGATAATGTCGCTGTCACTGGCTACGCTATTTTCAGAGATGGCAATGAGCTAGCCACAACTACTCTGACAAATTTTCAGAACACTGGTCTGACTGCCTCTACTACCTACAGCTATCTAGTCAAAGCCTACGATGCCGCTGGTAATAGATCAGCCAGCTCAACACCAATCACTGCTACTACATTAGCCACCTCTACTGATGCCACAGCTCCATCGACGCCAATGAATTTATCAGCTAGCGTCATTTCTGCCTCCCAGATTAATCTCAACTGGTCAAGCTCCACTGATAATATCGCTGTCACTGGCTACGCTATTTTCAAAGATGGTGTAGAAATAGCTAATGTCACCACTAACAGCTATAGCAATGTGGGTCTTACTGCTTCTACTACTTATGCCTATACTGTCAAAGCCTACGATGCCGCTGGCAATAGATCATCCAGCTCTAACACTGTCTCGGCTACTACCCTAGCTAGCTCTACAGACACAACTAGTCCAACTGCACCACAAAAATTGAAAGCTCACCTAATATCTTATAAACATGTCAATCTGGAATGGAAAAAATCTAAAGATAATAAAAAAGTAGTGGCTTATAAAATTTTTCGAGATGGTGTAGAAATCGCTACTGTCAAAAAAAATCACTACAATGACATCGGTCTCACTGCTGCTACTACCTACACCTACACTGTCAAAGCAGTAGACCAAGCTGGTAATCTATCTGCTGCTTCCAATACCTTGACTGTGACTACTAGAGCCAAAAAGGTCAAAGAAAACAAACCTCAGCATGAAAATGAGCATGAGGACAAAGATAAAAATAATAACGAATCAAAAAATAAATCTAAAAAAGATTAAAATATAGACAAACAGAGTCAAAATTTACTTACATAAAAACAGCTTCCTCAGTGGAGCTGTTTTTATCACCTAGGCAAAACTGGATCAGCTGCTAGGCTACCCAAAGTCGATATAATAGTGTAGAATACAGGATACTTAATTTACATAAACTAATTTATATATGGAAGAAAATATACTCACCACCAAACCCATACCAGCTTTGATCAGACAAATAGCCATCCCTGCTAGTATCGGTTTCTTTTTTAATACTATGTACAATGTAGTAGATACCTACTATGGCAGTATGATATCTACTCAAGCTGTCGCTGCTATGTCTTTGTCTTTTCCTGTCTTTTTTGTAATCATAGCTATGGGCTCTGGCATATCCACGGGAACTAGCGCTCTCATATCACATGCTCTAGGTGAAGGAAAAAAAGATGAGGCTAAAAAATACCTTAGCCAAGCCATAGTATTTACTGTCTTGATATCTATAATACTAACTATCCTTGGCTGGCTCAGTGGCACATTCTTAGCAACACTACTGGGCGCTACTGGAGAATACTTGACTATGACATTAAGCTACATCAATGTCATATTTGGTGGCGTAGTACTTTTTGCTCTGTCTTTTGTCCTCAATGCTAGTTTGACTTCGCAAGGTGATACTAAAACTTTTAGAAATTTTTTGATCTTTGGTTTTTTCTTGAACCTAATATTAGATCCTTGGTTTATGTCCGGTGGCTTTGGCTTGCCGGCACTAGGCTTGCCAGGCTTGGCCTATGCCACTTTAGTCGTACAGCTATTCAGTGTCATGTATATGGGCTACAAGTCTATCAAAAGCGGTATCTTGTGTAAAAATTGCTGGTCTATGTTTAAACCAGAGAAAAAATATTTTACTCAAATCAGCCAACAAGCTTTCCCAGCTTCACTCAATATGATGACCATGGCTATTGGTATTTTTATCATCACTTATTTTATATCCTCCTACGGCAAAGAGGCCGTGGCCGCCTATGGTATTGCTACACGCGTTGATCAAATATTTTTACTACCGACTATAGGACTCAATATTGCTAGTCTGACTCTCATCGGTCAAAACAATGGCGCCAAAAAATATGACCGCGTCAGAGAGGCCTACCACAAAAATCTAAAATATGGATTTGGGACAATAGTAATAGGCATGACTTTGGTCCTACTATTTGCCAAATACTTGATGCAATTTTTTTCCCACGATCCTATGGTCATAAATACTGGCGTTCATTATCTCAAAATTTCTGCTTTTACTTATTTTACCTACATGATATTGTCCATATCAATTTCGGCTTTGCAGGGCTTGAAAAAACCAACCTTTGCAATCTGGGTGGGATTGTATAGACAACTCCTGGCACCAGCTGTGATATTTTGGCTACTAGCCAAAGTACTGGGTTGGGGCTTATCTGGTATCTGGTGGGGAATTTTTCTCATCAATTGGTCGGCAGCAATTTTCACATTACTTTATACCAGACGATATCTGAAACATAAACTAGCTAACTAAAAAAACAACCCCGAAAAATTATCGGGGTTGTTTTTTGTCTCAACAATAATAAATCTACATCTGTAAAAATCCCATCAACTTGTAAATCAAAAAAGCTGGCCAAAATAAAGCCTTGAAAAAACCAACTACGCCCAACCAAAAAGTAGTAGCATGTTGAATGTTGTAAACTAAGGCACCTATAAAAGCCAAACCATAAACTCCACTTGATACTCCTCCTTTTTTATTCATAATATAAAAGGTTAATTATAATAAAAAAATTATTTATTATTGAGCAAGACAATCTTTAGCTTTCAAAAAATCTACCACACTAGGAGTAGAACCATTAATTATTTCTTTGGTCCTATTTTCCCCTAATTTTTTGACAAAACAATCTTGCATGGCTGGGGTCAATTCTTGGGGTAAGGACTCTACATTTACACCTATATTTTCCAAAGCTCTTTCCTGATCTGCGCTCAATAAAGGATTCTTATCAACAGCGACGCCAGTATTGCTTGGCACAATATCGAGTGATGTAGGCACATAACCATTGATATTATTACTCAAATAACTATTAATAATATTGGCTACTATACGATTTCTTAAATTCATTGGATTGGTCAAAAATATAATAACCAAACAAACAATCGCTACTAAAATTGCTAGCCATAAAATCCTAATAATTTTTTTCATAATATAAAAAATTAATTATAATAAAGATCTTATCTGCTACGTTTAGTTTTGATAATCTCTGACAATATAGGCACTACAGACAATATAATAATAGCTATAACGACCAAAGAAAAATTTGCTTTGACTAATGGTATGTTACCAAAAAAATAACCTAGTAATGTAAAGCTAAACACCCACACCAAAGCTCCACTGATATTGTAAGACAAAAATTTTCTATAATCCATCTTGCCCAAGCCGGCTACAAAAGGAGCAAAAGTCCTGACCACAGGAACAAAACGAGCCAAAAAGATAGTCTTGCCACCATGCTGTTCATAAAATTGGTGGGTTTTTTGGAGATGCTTTTGGTTGATAGGAAACTTGGGGTGATCAATCAACTTTTGACCAAAATAATGCCCAATCCAATAATTGACCGTGTCGCCCACAAAGGCAGCAACCCATAATACAAATAATAAAATCCAAATATTGAAAGAACCAATGGCTGAAAAAGTACCAGCGGCAAACAATAAAGAATCACCAGGTAAAAATGGTGTCAACACAAAACCAGTTTCCGCAAAAATAATAGCAAACAAGATAATATAGGATGCTATACCATAATGACTAATCACCTCACCGAGATGTACGTCAATATGTAAAATAAAACTGACCAAATTAATCAATATATTCATAAAAAAATATTGTAAGAATACTTCTATTATACCAAAAAATCACTTCTTAGCGAAGTGATTTTTATACCACATTATAAACTAATTACCTTGCCTACGACGCCCACCTTGCATATCTGTGCCCTGCTCATTGGCAGAATTAATAATTTGACTATATGTATCATTTGTCAAATATTGTGGTTGATAATCATGGCCCTGATTTTGCATATTACGTACAAAAGCGCGTAAATGATTACGGGAACCACGCATTAAATTATCATAAATAAGCTGAATGTCTGCTTTATCTGTTTGTTTGAGTCTCTTTTCTAAATCTAAAATATCAATCTCTTCAACGGCAGCGCCCACCTTCAAGGCATCCACCAAAGAATTAGCCCCTTGCTGAGTTAAATTATTATAAAGCTTCTGTAAATCAGTGTTTACAAAAATACCACTATTAGATAAAGTAGTTGGCAAATTAATATCGTATTTCTCTAATAAAGACTTGACAGCACTAACATGAGTGGATTCTCTTTGTCCAATATTACCAAAAACCTGCTGATTCCACTTTTGATATAAGAATCCATATACATCTTGAGCCAATTTTTCCTCTTCTACCATAAATAATAAACCATCCTCTTCTTCTTTACTTAGAGAACCATTGGGCACAGAATCAAGGGCTACCTGCAAATTATTGTTATTAAATTTTGTACTACCATCTGCGTTAACGTTAAGGATATCTTCAGTTTTATCAGTTGTTTGCTTATTATTTTTTTGGGGAATCAAAGTACAACCAGAAATAATGACCGAAAGAAAAATTAATAAAATAAATTTTTTCATATTTTTAATTTAATATTCAATATCATAAGTATATCAAAAAACCATCCTGAGCGATAGCCGCAGGATGATTTTCTGGTGGGGTCCTATAAAAACGTTGGTTATAAATTGATATTTTGT
>CAYRIU010000047.1:0-10517 GCA_964424615.1 uncultured Gammaproteobacteria bacterium
AAAAGAGAATTGCTCGAAGAAACTGGCTATACTGGAGATTTTGAATTTGTCGGGCAAAGTTTAGATTGCGCTTATTCTGATATGATGAGATATAATTTTGTTGCTAAAAATTGTCATAAGATACAAAAACAAAAATTAGAAGATAACGAATTTGTTGAAATAGTAGAGATGAGTTTAGCAGACTTTAGAAAACATTTACAAAGTGGAGAGTTGACCGATATTGAGTCTGGCTATTTATGCTTGGATTATTTAAAATTACTGTAAAAAGTTGAAATAATAAAAACATATGTCATTCGAACAACAAAACAATGTAGAAAAACAAATATTAGAACAAGGCCGAGAAAGACAGATTGCTTTGTTAAAAAAATTATCTAATTTATTTAAAGACAACAATATAAAATGGTGGCTAACTGGTGGGCATGCTATCGAGGCAAATATTGCTTCAGATAGCGCCTATCGATATCATGGAGATATAGACATGATCATGCCGATCAAAGAAATAGAAAAAGTAAAATCTATCCTAACAAAAGAAGGTATTGAATTTATCAATGATCAACCATTCTTAATCGTCATAATGGAAAATGGGGAAAAAATGGCTGATGTATTATTTTATGAATTTACTGAAAATGGCACTGCCATTCTAAATACCAAAGATGATATAGGCCGTGACATTAATTATCGACCAAGTGTATTTGACCAGACTAGTAGAGAATACTTTGGTGCCCAAGTATTCACTGTCCGACCAGAATTGATTGCTCTACAATTAAGAAATTCTAGAACACCCAGACCAAAGGATATCCAAGATTTAGAGCAACTAGATAAATTAATTGACCCTGAAATATTAGCTGACATAGATCTCGGTAAGCCGTATGTGACTCCAGAGGAAGTAGCTAAATATAAAAATAAAAAAGACTAAAAAAATTGGAATAAAAAAACACCCTGAGAAGAGGTCAATATCCACCACCAACAAGGAGAAAGGCCATGTCCCTTAACCTGTTTCCCACGCCAATCTACACTTGGCAATGCCCCAACATCGGCTGCAAACACGCTATCAATGAATGCGACCAAGAGCGTATTCCTGCTAGTCGTAGTTGCCCACGGTGCGGCTGGATGATGGAAGGCAAGCCCATCAAGCGCGATGGTCCAGTCTATCCGAGCCACGAACGCCGAGATTGATTCTCGCCTCCCTCGGGGATGCCACGCATCCCCGCCCCTTCTCAGAGTATTTTAAAAAATATATGAAAAAAACATTATCAATCGTCTTAGCTACCGTCTGGATCTCAGCTTCTGAATTTTTTCGCAATCAATTTTTATTCCAAAAAAATTGGCAAGAACACTATCAGAATATGGGACTGACTTTTCCAAGCGCCAACATCAATGGCGCTATCTGGGGCCTGTGGTCTTTGCTACTGGCTATTGCTATCCTGATCATCGCCAAAAAATATAGCCTCTTGGCCACTACTCTCATAGTCTGGCTCATAGCTTTTGTTTTGATGTGGCTGACTATAGGTAATCTCAAGGTCCTGCCCTATAGCATCCTGTATCTGGCCATACCGCTCAGTATCATAGAGGTGCTAGTAGCAACTTGGATTATCAAAAAATAAAAAAACAGCCACCCTGCGGATGACTGTCTACGCTGATTGCCAAAGGACAATATTTGGGTGGAGTGGGGATCTCCGCCTGAGATTTTAAGCTCAGACACCCTCCGTAAAGGATGCTGGGGGTGAGAGACCCCCGGCTCCACCTAGACTACACATATTATAACAAACAATTAAAAAGTCAAACCATATGTCACACGAAGCACCAAATACTAGCCCAGACAATAGCTGGCAAAACACTGCCATGCTATTCAAAAAAATTGCTGAGCTACAGCCGGATGATATAGAAAACTTTCATCAACAAATAAAACATGATGATTTTGATATTTTTGATCAACTAGACTCCGACAAAAAAGATACGATGGTAGCTATTTATAACATGAGCGAGACTGAACTCGATACTCTCCTAGCACAAAGCCAAAAATATACACTCGGTATCCATGATATAGGTCCGTACATCACTACTATATATGAGCTGACTGAAGATCCACGCTTTGAAAAATTTTTAAACAAATAAAAAAACCCGCCACCATAGCATGTACTGCCAAAGATGACGGGTCGAGCAAAGATCAGACAGTCCTAGTGAATCAGGACTTCGGAGGAGATGGCGTCTTAATAGAGCCAGTGAAGCAGAGCATGTGGATGACGAAGCCTATTACCAGCACTACGGCCACCAAGGCAATCTTGAACACCAAGCTCATATACACCTCCTGTGTATTCGGAAACATCCCCTTTTGATACAGAGACATTTCGTCAATCATTTAATCACATAAAAAGAAAAAAATAAAGGGCTCGCTCATCAACGAGCAAGCCCCCCACAGCAAACCCAGGACACAGCGTCAACACATCTTGATGATCAGGGGCGTCACACCCAAGACAAACAAGATGATCATGAAAGCAATGATAGGCCTGGCAGCCCTACGCCTGTTCTTCTCCTCCTGCTCTTTGGCGGCAGTGGCCATTTCTGACTGGTACTTCTTCATGAGTCTCTCCTTCACGCTTTCTGCCACCTCTGTCCTCCTTGACCAAGTGTAGCAACCTGTCAGAATCAAGCACTGTACCAGAGCTCCGCCTGGCCGAAAAAGTGATAAGCCAGCGCCAGCAGAGCGATCGACCCGATCAGACCGATCACAACGAAAATGATCTTGCGATTCCTCTTGTCGATTTCCTCCTGGTAGACGCTCGGCTCTTGAGAGGGCTTCGTCACGATGACCAGCTTTGGCTGGTAGATCCGTCGATCGTTTTTCATCAGACTACCTCCTGTTTAGGACACTCACACCTAGGGACGACAAAACAAAATATACAATCAAACCTTAATATTATTTATATAATATGTCAATGGACAAAAAGCAAAATAATTTTGGTAAAATCCAGGTGTACACTGGCGATGGCAAAGGTAAAACTACCGCCTCCTTGGGTCTTGCTATCCGAGCTGCTAGTCAAGGCTTCAAAGTCGGCATTATTTATTTTGACAAAGGCGGTGACTACTATGGCGAGAGAAAACTACTCAAAGAGCTAGAAAAATTCAACCTCCACTACCGTGCCTTTGGTATGCCACGCATTACCGAAAACAAAGGCTTTCGCTTCCCAAATATACCAGAGGATTTTGACGAAGCCCAAAAAGCTCTAGAGCAGGCCAGACAATGGATGGCAGATGGCTTTGATTTACTCATCCTTGATGAGATCAATACCACCGTCAAAACAGGCTTGCTAAAATTGGAGGATATAGTAAACTTGATAACACAAAAACCAGCTGATTTGGAGCTAGTTTTGACTGGACGCTACTGTCCTAGAGAAGTGCTAGATCTAGCTGATTTAGTCACTGAAATGACCCAAGTCAAACACTATTTTTATCAAGGGCAAAAAGCCAGGAAAGGTATAGAATATTAATCCCGTACAATAAAATGAAAAAATTAAATTTTATTATATTGGCCCTAGTGATCATCGCCGCTGTCACCGGCTGGCAATATACTGTCCTACGCACCAAAAACCAAATCCCGACTAAAAACAAACAAGACTATATCCAAGAAGAACAAAACACCACACCAGATCCTCTAGAGCAAAATATGGCTATAGCCGCACCAACTGCTTTCATAAATTTCATGTTTGATTTTGGGCCACAGGGGCAAATATCTACTCAATATCAAATATCAGAAAATAACACAAAAAATTTATTTACTATCACCGATGAGATAGCCAAGCAAAATAACTGGGACTTCAAATATACTGACTATGTTGAAATGGGCTATCTCGTCACTCAAATAGGTGCTGCCAAAAATGGACAAGATAATAAATACTGGCAATACTTTGTAAACGGTGAACAGCCCCAAATCAGTGCCAACAAATATATACCAAAGAGCGGTGAAAAAATAGAATGGCGCTTTGCTGAATCAAAATTTTAAAAAAATTTATATGAATAACAAAAAAAATATTTATCTCATCATCACCTTGAGCATACTAGCCGGACTCAGTCGCTTGATCTGGCATGTGCCAAATTTTTCACCCCTATCTAGTGTTTTGATATTCTCTGCTTTTTTGGCACCAAATAAAAAAATGGCTACCTTGCCACTTTTAGCTCTGCTCATATCAGATATGATGATTGGTTTTTATCACTGGAGCGTGATGCTAGCCGTCTATCTGGCCACAGCTCTCAATATCATCATCGGCTATACTCTGAAAAAAAATCCCCGCTCTCTCAATGTACTTTCAGCTAGCATATTTTCCAGTCTCAGTTTTTTCTTGATCACCAATCTAGCTGTTTGGATGAGTAGCAATTGGTACACCAAAGATTTTGGTGGCCTGATGTACTGCTTTACCCTGGCTATACCATTTTTCAAAAGTACACTAGCTAGCAATATCCTCTACTCCAGCCTTTTGTTCTCGATCTATAGTCTAGTCACTGTCAAAATGCCGGAGAAAAAAATAAGCACTCAATAAATTCTGGTGAGTCCGCTCAGGTAGCGGACTTTTTTATTTAAAAAAATAATAGCCCCGATGCTTGCAAGCAAGCGCCGGGGCTAGATCAGAAGCTGGTCGCGCGACAGACACGACGACTAGCTTCTATGACGGAAAGATCTCGAACTCCTCGACGGACGGCCAGTTGACGATCCGAGCAATCAGCTCGGGAATGAAGAGGTTCATGCTGGCCTCCATGATCGTGAGCACACTCTCGTAGCTGAGCCAACCCAACCAGTAGGCCGCGGCGGTGACCACAGCTTCGTCCACCAGCTCGGGCAGACCCGAAAAGCTGATGATGCGCTGATCAGCACTGATGGCGCCACCATAGCGACCCTGATCCGGATCACGCGACTGCCAGGAAGAGCGGTGCTGGTGCCACCATTTCCTCAAGCGCTCGGCTTTCTCCTGGCTGTAGATCAGGTACTGCTCGGGATTGTCGTCGCCCTCGCCAAAATACCCGACTACCGAACACAGGGAGATCTGCGGCTCCCCCCTGACCAAGACGGTCAGGTAGCCACCACACCTCTCCGGCTTGGGGTTGCCACGAAGCTTGGTGGATTCCTCCACCAGCTTTTCGACGACCCACAGGATGGAGCTGTTCTTCAAAGGACTGTTCATCGACCAACCCTTCTGCTAGCAAACACCACGGTTGACGGGAAACAAAATATATTACCATAAATACACTTTTCTGTCAATCAAAAAAGCACCTCCGAGAATGCTAAAAAATATTTAATTTATTTATTTTTTTAATCTAACCAAAAATAAACCCTGCCCACCCTGAGTAAATTTACCTTCACTAAAACTCTCAACATCAGGATGATTTTTCAAAAAATCTTCAATCACTGGCTTGACCACTGGACCATTTTTGGAATGAATACCAATGCCAGTGATAATACTGACAAAAGTGAAGCTGTGCTCCAAACATTCATATATAAAACCATCCGCCAAATCCAAAATCTGGCCATGAGTCAAAACTCCTAAGCCATGAAAATCAAACTCAGCTTGTGGTGTTTGTAAATGTTTGTACTTATTGGCCATGATTTTATGATAATATGAGTGTAAATAAAATATAAATAAATGTAAAGTGTATTTTTCTACTTGCCAAAAACTTTTTTATTTTATGTTAAAATATGTTATAATATAAACATCAGAAAATTAAAAGCAAAATAAAAAACAAGCTCATGGCGATGAATATAAACAATTTATTTAAGCTAGCCACCAAGAACAAAGCTTCTGATCTACACATCATAGTCGGCAAGCCACCAATCTTGAGAGTTGATGGTGAGCTAAAAATAATTCCTGATGTCGAAGTAGTGACTCGCGAACTAGCAGAAAAAATGATTTTTGGCATCCTGACAGAACGTCAGCAAAAAAAGTTTATCGATGAAAGAGAGTTGGACATTTCTTACGAAATCGCCGAGTACTCCCGCTATCGTGTCAATCTCCACTACGAAAAAGACAATGTCGGTCTAGTGGCCCGCGTCATCTCCAACCAAATACCAAGCCTAGAAGACCTCAATATGCCAGAAGTAGTCACCGGCTTGATCCAAAGATCCAATGGCTTGGTCCTTGTCACTGGTCCTACTGGCTGTGGTAAATCTACTACCCTAGCTGCTATGATTGAGCGCATCAATCAAACACGCTCTGCCAATATCATCACTCTCGAAGATCCTATAGAGTTTGTCCACCAGCCCAAAAAAAGTATCATCAAACAAAGACAACTGGGTACTGATATTTTGAATTTTGACGATGCTTTGAAGCATGTCTTGCGTCAAGACCCCAATGTCATCATGGTCGGAGAAATGCGTGATCTAGAAACTATCGCCGCTACTATCACCCTAGCTGAAACTGGGCACTTGGTCCTAGCTACCTTGCATACGCACAGTGCCTCACAGACTATTGATCGTATCATTGATGTTTTTCCACCGCATCAGCAGGCCCAAGTACGCTTGCAACTTTCTATATCTTTGAGTGGTATTTTGACCCAACAATTGGTACCCAAAGTCGGTGGTGGTCGTGTCGCCATCAGAGAAATATTGATCAATACTCCAGCTATCGCTAATATCATCCGCGAAAACAAAATTCCTCAGATCAAGAGTGTCATCCAGACTAGTGCTGACGAAGGCATGTTCTCTATGGAGCAAAATATCAAAGAACTATTAGACAACAACCAAATAGACGAGACCACTGCTCTCGCCTATCTCAATCACCAAAGCTCCTAATGAATAATTCTTGGCAACAAACTTCTTTATTCCAGGGGATTACCAAACAAGAACTTGCACAGTTTGGTAATTTTTTTGTTGAAAAAAAATACAAGCAAACCGACTATATATTTCACCACAAACAAATCAACGATAAGCTCATAGTCATAATATCAGGACAAGCAACTCTAGAAGCTAGCCTAGAAAACCACAATCAAGACATTGCTATTTTCCGGGCCAATGATTTTGTTGGCGGTCTCTGTCTACTAGGTAAGCCTGTATATTTTCAACATAGCCTCCGGGTCACTAGTGATGAGCTGATAGCTTACGAGCTATCGAATAAAAATTGGTTTACTATTGTTAAAAAAAATCCCCAGCTCAAAGAAAAAATATTAGCCAATCTCACTACTACCCTCTACCAAAGACTAGAGCATGCCGATAACAAGCTAGTTGCTCTTTTTGCCATCAGTCGATATCTGACAAGTACACACAATATGGGTGAAGTTGGTGCATATATATTAAAAACTATTTTAGAAATCATACCATCTGAGCAAGCTCTGCTCTGCTCCTATTCTCATACTACAGAAAAGCTGCATATTTATGAAACGAGCAATTATCCTACCGTGAAAAAAAATAATTTTTATCCCATCAAAAATTTCCCACTACTGCTGGACATACTCAAATCTCCTCGCACCATGATATTCCGTAGCCAAGATTTACCACATGGACAAGTGTTGTGGCCCCTATCCAAAAAACAAAGCATTATCACTCCCATCATCACTGGCCACAAAACTATTGGTTTTATTTGTCTCTCTGGCAAAGCCAACAAAGAAGAATACAGTGCCAACAATATCATACTTTTGGAAGCCCTAGCCAACCAATTGGCTGCTTTTATGCAAAACCTACACTCACAAGAGTGGGCAGAAGCCGCCTCCTCATTGAAAAGGGAATATATAGACCTGCCTTATTAAGTATTGAATTTTTTTATGTGATGTACTATAATGCCCATACCCTATAGCTTTTATGCTATTTTTTTATATCTGCGGTCGTAGCTCAATGGATAGAGCACTTGGCTTCGGACCAAGGGGTTGTGGGTTCGACTCCTGCCGGCCGCACCAAGCTTCGACAAGGACTGCGGCGAGCTCAGTCGAGCCGCTCAGCTTGGAGAAGCTTGCCCTGAGCGAATGGAGTGAGTCGAAGGGCAACAAAATTAATAATATACATGCGCCTATAGCTCAGTTGGTAGAGCAGTTGCCTCTTAAGCAAACGGTCGTAGGTTCGAATCCTACTGGGCGCACCAGCAAAAATCAACCAAATTGGTTGTTTTTTTATTTAAAAATAGACCCTTTATCTCTTCCAAATTTTCTGCTAATATATAATCTTCCGTGCTAAAGCCCTAGCCAAGGAGAGTGGCCATGCCGCTAAAAACTGGCGATGTCGTTTTCGTAAGAAGCCGAGACAAGGCCAAGTCGATCTTCGATCGACACCCCGGCCTCACAGGCCCATTTCCCATCAGGGATCTCTTTCCCAACGGCCAAGATGGCCAGGTGGCGATCCTGAGACTCTCCGATGACCATGACGATGTCGTGGCAATCGACGCGAAGCACCTCAGCTCGGACAAGCCAAGCTAGCATCACCCATGAGTGAGCATCCGGTTTGGTGGGGTCAAGTCCAGTCTTGACCCCCTTTATTTTTCCGACAATTTTTGTTAAATTTATCTTATGAAAATACAATACACCGACAGCACAAAAGAACGTTTGGATAAATATCTACAAACCAAGCTTCAAATCAGTCGTAGTCAAATCAAAAAAATCATCCTCAATGATCAAGTTCGCGTCAATGACCAGATACCGTCTGTTCATTTTTGGCTAAAAGCAGGCGATCAAATTACCTATGATACAGCCGACGAATCAACAACTAACACTACTATCCTAGCTCCAAAAATAAAAAAAGAAACTACTGACTATATTGTGATAGAAAAACCAAGTGGCCTACTAGTGCACCCTACTGAAAAAGGCGAAAAAAATACTTTGATGGCTTGGTTGTTACAAAAATATCCTCAGATAAAAAATATAGAAAAAGACGCCACTCGTCCTGGCTTGGTACAGCGCCTAGACAAAGATGTTTCTGGATTGATGGTTGTGCCATTAAACAAAAAATTTTTTACTGAATTAAAACAGCAATTTATCAATCGCGAAGTTTTCAAAGAATACTTGTGTCTGGTCAATGGTCGAGTCCTCAATGACAATGGCGAAATAAAAACCAATCTAGCTCGCGACAAAAAAACTGGCCTCACAAAAATACAGCTACCTGGTATTGGGGCTGAAGCTCATACTATATATGAAGTAGTGACCAGATATATCAACTATACTCTACTCAAAGTACAAATAAAAACTGGACGCACTCACCAAATCCGCGCTCATCTATTTAGCATTGGACACTCAGTAGTCGGCGATACACTATACCAGACAAAAGATGTGCGCAAAAAAAAGAAACAAGCTGATATCAGAATATTTTTACATTCTCATCTACTAAAATTTGTCGGCCCAGACAAAAAAACAGTCAAAACTACCTCTCCTCTTCCCAAAGAACTCAAAGACTATCTAAAAAAATTAAAATAATTTTATGCACCCTATCATCACAATTTCTGGTCCAGCTGGTAGTGGCAAGAGTACAATTGCTAAAAGTTTAGCTGAAAAATTATCAGCTGAACGCATTTATGTCGGCGGTATTCGTAGACAACTAGCTGCCGATATGGGCATGGATCTAGCTCAGCTCAATGAATATGCCTTGACTCACCCAGAGACAGATATCAATGTTGATGAAAGTGCTGCCAAAAAAGCTAGAGCATTGGCCGAAAAAAATATAGTCATTGCCGAGGGTCGCACTCAATTTTATTTTATACCAGAGTCTATCAAGCTTTATATCAAGGTAGACCCCAAAGAAGGAGCCAGGAGAATTTGGCAAGATTTACAAAATGAAATCAACAAAAATCAGAGAAATGAGGGTCGCTTCAATAGTCTGCAAGAAGTAGAAGAATACCAAAAAATCAGGCAGGCCAATGACCTAGCTAGATATCAGCAATATTACCAACTAGACCATACCGACGAAAAACACTATGATTTTATACTAGATACCAGTCATATCACCGCCCAAGAAGCTATTGATAAAACCCTCCAATACCTCAAGAAAAGGCTAAATTAAACGGTTGACAAAACCTAGGATTTAGGCTAAAATAGTGAAGTTATTATTAAGAAAAATAGTAACTTTTTATTATAAATAATTAATTTAATAAATTTATGGCCGCTGTAAAAATGTCCGACAAGGGTACTGCTGCTGATCTAGCCACCATCAAACCTGGCATGGTAGTGAAAGTACACGAAAAAATCAAAGAAAAAAATGCCAAAGGCGTAGAAAAAGAAAGAGTCCAGATCTTTGAAGGTCTAGTTTTGGCTCGTAAACATGGCAATGAAGCTGGCGCCACTATCACTGTCCGCAAAATGTCCGATGGTATTGGTGTAGAAAAAATATACCATATTTTCTCACCTGTTATCGCTAAGATAGAAATTTCCAAAGAATTTGTAGTTCGTCGTGCAAAATTGGGCTATACTAGAACTAGCAAGAAAAAACTAAAAGAAAAGAAAGCTTAATAGTTTTTTAGTGGTCTGGATGAAAGACCTGACCAAGCCGGAGTGGCGGAATTGGTATACGCGCATGCTTGAGGTGCATGTGCCGAAAGGATTGGAGGTTCGAGTCCTCT
>CAYRIU010000048.1:0-7400 GCA_964424615.1 uncultured Gammaproteobacteria bacterium
ATACCATCTTCATTGAAACCCAGAAAACCAATAACATGCGCCCCTAAATCTTTGTCAGGATAAAAACGCAATATAGATTTTTTAAAAATCAAACCAAGCTCCTGCACACTTCTTAATTTTTTATCATTAGATAAATTTTTATTAACATCTTCCAATAATAAACTCAACTCTTGCTTAATCACATCTACCTTATCTTCTGAAACATTTTTAGCGATCACTTCATAGCGTTTATCTGTTTTGAGAGCCTTCTCTTTTATCACATTATTATCAATCTCTAATACTTTACCAAGAATATCGGCAATATTTTGTGGACGAGTGATCATTTTTGGATCAATGGCTACTTCATAATATACTTTATTGACTGCCAATGGATACAAATCGTCATTGGCATCCTGACTAGCCAAAGCAAATATTCTACCTCTCTCTGGTATGACATCTTGATCCACTGCTCTCTGACTCATACCCAAAGCCAAATAATTCTCATGCTTGATAATCTGCAAATAAAACAAACGACCAATAACTATCAAAACAAATAAAAAAATAACCCCTTGCAAAACATTGATCCTGAGAGCAACTGTCTGTTCTTGGTTATTACGGCCAATATTCATAACCTACGCCGTTTTAGGGATTATTTTCGAGCCACTTTTTCGGTAGCGGCACTCAAATATATTATATTAGCACTATCAATTTTGACTAGATTCAACCTTTGACTCTCTTGCTCTACTCTTTCAGTAGATTGCAAAACTCCCAATTCGGCATTCAACAAACGCAACTCATCTTCTGTGACACGAATCTTGGAGCTGACTTCACTACGCCTTAAATTTTGAGCATTGCTATAATTGGTCAAGAAAAGGCTAGTCATCCAAAAAACTATAGTTAAAATCAAAAATAAATTATTAAACTTCTTCATATTTTCAAAAATTGATAATGGATTTTTTGTTTTGGACATATTTATTTTTATATTTATATTTTTTTAGCCACACGCAATAAAGCGCTACGACTACGTGGATTATTTTTGATTTCCTGCTCACTAGGCTTGATAGCCTTTTTGGTCACTAGCTGCAAAATAGCTGGATGATCACAGGTGCAGATAGGTGAGTTGGGCGGGCACTGGCATTGTCCAGTTTGATCTTTGAAATAATTCTTGACTATCCTATCTTCTAGCGAGTGGAAACTAACCACTGCCAGCTGCCCGCCCGGGGCCAAGATATCGACTGCCTGTGGCAAAGCTATTTTTAAATTTACTAATTCTTGATTTACTTCTAGACGCAAAGCTTGAAATACTTTGGTCAAAGGATGGCGCTTGAATCTCGGTAAATCTTTCTCTTTTATATTCAATATGCCGAGTATGACGGAGACAAGCATGGAAGTTTTTACCAATTTTTGTTTTTGTTTATTGTTTTGCCGCCAAGCTACTAAGCCAGCAGCAATTTTTTTGGCCTTCACTTCTTCGCCATACTCGCGCAATATTTTCTCTATTTGTTTCTCTGGATAGTTGAGGATGATATCTGAAGCTGTCGTAGTCTGATGTTTGGTATCAAAACGCATATCAAGGTCAGCCTCATCTCGAAAAGAAAAGCCTCTTTGAGCTTGATCCAGCTGATCAGAAGAAAGACCAAGGTCAAAAACTATTCCAGAAATTTTATCTATTTTTTTGCGGTTTTTTGCGACCGCGTCTTTTAAATGTACAAAATTATCATTAACTATTATCAAACGATCTTTATATTTCTTTAATTTGTGCGTCACATGCTGAATAGCTCTTTGATCAAGCTCTAGAGCCAAAACTTTGCCGTGTGGACCGTTTTTGGCTAATAAAGCTTCAGTATAACCACCACCACCTAAAGTACAGTCAATAAAATTCTGATTCTTTTGTGGTTGAATATTCTCTATGACTTCGGCCAGCAAGACACTACGGTGCTGATAATCCATATTAAATACCTAAATCTACTAAACCTTCAGAAATTTGATTACTCTCTTTTTCAGAGACGCGTTGATATTTACCCCAAGACTTTTCATCCCAAACTTCCAATCTATTGTACAAACCAGCCAAAACTACTTGTTTATTGAGTTCAGCAAATTGCTTGAGATAATCAGGTAAAATAATACGTCCTTGCTTATCTAAAATGACATCCATAACACTAGCCAACATCATACTAGAAAAAGCACGAGACTTAGATTTTGAAATTGGTAAATTAGCTAGTTTATCTACTAGTTTCTGCCATTCTTTGGTGGTATAAATAAAAAGACAATTATCCAAACCCTTGGTAATAACTGCCCCGTCAGTAAAAAACTTTCGAAATTTGCTAGGAATAGCTAATCGATTCTTGTCATCTAGATTGTATTTGTATTCGCCGATGAACATTTCTAGTATTAGTTATCCACAGTCTAAATAATTAATCCCCCACTTTTCACCACTTTTATGTCTATTAAATACATTATACTCCACCAAGGCCTTTTTAGTCAATAAAAAAAGGCCTAATTTATCCACAGAATTAGACCTTATTACAACACAAATTACTAAAAGGTGTATATTATTTATCCACAAGCTTTTATTTCATAATAGTAAATTTATGCTTCTTTTGACTAATAGTAATCTCTGGTTTGCGAGCATAAACTACTCTCAAAGCTTTAAATTTTTTAATTTTATCTAATTTGCTCAAGATTTTTACCAAAGAATCTGACAGCTCCCCTCGAAAATTATAGTCTGCATAGACTTTTGCTCCACTACACCAAGCCAAAGCATTGATGGTAGCTGTGCTGACTTTTATCTGGGTCAAAGAGCCTTCCTGAAATAATAAAATAAAAGCTTTGATTTTGCTGATTGACAGCTTATTTTTCTTTAACAAAACAAAAAGCTTTGACAAAATTTGATCTTTATCAAAGTCTAGCTTAAATGCTAAGCGGTAAATAATTTTTTTATTTCTTAGCAACAGCCACTCCGCCTTCTGCTTGTTTATAATGTTTAAAACTAATATCATCTAAATAATTTTTACCAACCTCTTTAGAAATCTTGTCTAACACTACTATGCGATTATGAGCAAAGATGTCATAAATAAAGCGATCAACAATAGATAAGCGATAAATATAATCCTGCGGTGTCAAAAATGTCACTCTCAGCTCATGCGGCAATCCTTGGGCTATTTTTTTGAGATATTTATCCAAATCAGATTTTTTGACCTTGCCAACTATCAAAACATCAGTCAAGGTCGGAGCTTTGGTCAACATACCCGTAAAAACCAATAACTTCAAGCCATTGACTTTGGACATCTTATCAGCAAAAAACATATCATCGATGCTGATGGCCTTCAGAACTAAATTTTTAATCTCCAAAAATAAAGGAGAGTCTTGATTGACTTCATAAAACTTTTTGCCATCATTTTCCGTAGATTTCAAAAAACCAAAGCTTTCTAGATTATCAAGCTCCCGACGGATAGAATTCAGCTGTAGCTCTAGACGACGAGATAGCTCCCTAATAAAAAACTTCTCCTGTGCATTGATACAGAAAAATTTTAAAATTTTAGTACGTGTCTCTGAGCCAAAAATTTGTTCAAGCATAAATTTACTAATCAGGACAAATATAGTATAATATTAATTGAAATAATTGTAAAATGACTACTTTTAAAGTCCAAAAGATACTGCGCTACGACTCATTGGCCGCTCGTGCTTATTCGGAAAATTACCTCAGTGAAACCACCAAATGTGGCCAGCTTTTTATAGTTTTGGAGCTACCAAAAACAGAACGCATTGACCAACAACCATTGATCGATGAGCTGGTCAATGTTTGCTCTACGCTTTTCTTATCTTCAAAAAATACCGACCCCAATGCCCTGCTAGAAGATATCATCAAAAAGGTCAATGAAATACTGCCAGACCTCAATGCTCGTAGTCGCATCAGAAACTGGCTACAGACACTAGATATGGCTTTTGGTATCATACAAGAAAATAAAGTTTGTTTTACTAATATTGGCCATATAGAAGCCTGGCTCATAAGCCATAATCATCTAGAGCAAGTAGCTGCCAAAAACGAACATATCAATCCTACCAAAGTATTTTCTGAAACTATCAATGGCAACCTAGAAGAAGGCGATTCTTTGATTGTATCTACTCATTCATTGTTTGATTACTTGGCCAAAGAAAAAATCAGGCAACTAATCAAAAAATACACACCCCAAAGTGCTGCCACTAAAATACAGTTTTTACTACAAACCGTGCCAGATTTTGTAACTTTCAACTCCCTCATCATCAAAAATCCTAGCGATGCTGACTACGAACTACGTAGCGATGAAATCACACCAAATATAGAACAAGAGGAAAACACAAAAAGTGACATCATACAAGCCAATCATCATCATGTAGGCACGCCAGCACACACCAAAACAGTAGTAGACCTGCGAGCCGTCAAAAAAATACCTACTATCAACAAAATTGGTAAAATATTTGTTCTAGCTGGATATTATTTTGTATTGGTTTATAAAACTATCAAATTCATTATTTTGGAGATAAAAAAAGCTATTTTATTTTTATTTTCCAAAAAATACCGCCAACGACAAGAAGATGAAGCCATTAAACAAGTCAAAGATAGACTATATACTCGCTACAACTGGTGGCGCAATCTAAATAAAACAAAAAAAATTGCTGTCATAGGTCTGATTTTTACTTTGCTACTATTTGTACAAGGTACTGTATATCTTACTCAAAAAAAATCCGTAGAAAAAAAAGACCAGCTCTACCAACAAATCATCCAAAGTGTCAACACTAAATTTGCCGAAGCTGATGCCAAGCTCATTTATAATGACGAAGTAGCAGCCGAAGAAATATTGATGGACATAGAACAATCTTTGCATAATTTCCAAGCAGCCAAACCAGAACAGCAAGATGAAATCAATAATATCTTAGCAAAAACTACTCGCGAACTAAACAAAGTGCGTCATATTTATGAAGTGCCCAATCCACTAGAGCTAGTCAATCTAGAAAATATAGTCGCACCAAAACAAATTATCCAAAAAGATGGTCAATTTTATATCTTGAGTCAAGACAAGCTCTATGTCTATGACAACAAAACAGTCAATGAACTAGCTGATTTTAGTGGCGGGACTATGCTCAGTGATTGGCCAAATAAAAACCAATTATTACTAGGCCAGGCTGACTCCTATGCTATCTACAACATAGCCGACAAAAAAATAAACCCACTCAAGCTCAATAAACCAAATGATAATTCTAATATTATAGAAATCAACATCTACGGCAACAATCTCTATGCTCTAGACAATGGCACTGGACAAATATACAAATATCCAGAGCAAGGACAGACTTTTGCTAGCCCCACAGCTTGGATCAAGGATGAAACCAAAATCAATGAAGCCAATTCTTTTGCTATAGATGGCAGTGTATATTTTACGCAAAACAATGGCGAAATCATCAAGCTCACCAAAGGTAACAAGGATATTTTTAACTACCATAGTCCTCGTCCAATCATTGGTGCCAAAAGTATCATCCAGACATTCAAAGATGCCAAATATCTATATGTCATAGACCCCCAGAACAAAAGAGTGATCATCTTCTCTAAAGATGGCTCTATCAAAAATCAATATACTTCTAGCTATTTTGATGACTTACGAGATCTAGCCATAGACCCAGAGGAAAAAGCTATCTATCTACTCAATGGCAATCATATTTATCTGCTTGCTGTAGAGCAATAACAAATAACAAAACAAAAACTAGCCTCTTTTAAGAGGCTAGTTTTTTAAATTTTAGAAATTATTTTAAGGTAATAGTAGCACCAGCTTCAACCAATTTGGCTTTGATATCTTCAGCCTCTTCTTTGTTGACGCCTTCTTTGACCATCTTAGGAGCACCATCAACCAAATCTTTGGCTTCTTTCAAACCTAATTGAGTAATTTCACGAACAACTTTGATGACACCAATTTTGTTGGCACCAGCATTGGTCAACTCAACGTTGAATGAAGTCTTCTCTTCAGCAGCAGCAGCTGGAGCAGCACCGGCACCGGCGGCCATCATCATTGGAGCAGCGGCTGATACGCCAAATTTTTCTTCCAAAATGGAAACTAATTCAGCTAAGTCCAAAACGGACATTTTCTCAACTTCTTCGACAATACCTTTGAATTTGGCAGGTACTGTTACCTCTGTTTTTTCTTCTGACATATTTTTTACTTTCTTAATTATTTAATAATTTAAATTATGATTTTTTTTCTTTGATGGCATTCAACACATATACTAACTTGCGAGTATTGCCACCCAAAACGTTGACAAAGCCAGTCATAGGACTGTTCAAAGTACCAACCAACTTGGCCAACAATTGCTCTCTGCTTGGCAAAGAAGCTAAACGCTTGACCATGTCAACGGCAATGTACTTCTTTTCTAAGATACCACCACCCAAACTCATAGCTTCATGATCCTTGGCAAATTTGCTAACTATCTTAGCAGCAGTCACCTCGTCACCATAGGAAAAGGCCACGCCGACTGAACCAGACAAACTATCCAAATCACCTTCAGTCAATAAATCAGCTGTAGCTTTTTTGAGTAATGTCTTCTTGGCTACCAAATATTCTGCATTATTTTTACGTAATTCATTACGCAAAATATCTACTTCTTTCACTTTCAAGCCTTGATCAGTGCTAAAAACAACACCTTTGCTAGACTCCAATTTTTCTTGGATACGCTTGATAGCTTCTGATTTTTGTTCCTTACTTTTTGACATATTTTTTATATTAAAAAATCTGCGCTTCAACCGCAGATAGATATAATCCAAGCAAAATTGCTTGTTTTTACCTCGGTAGGATGTTTAATCTTAGCTAATATTAGCCAAAAACCCACTGTCTACGGTCTCTAATTAATAAATTGTGTAAATATTATAAGGTAAAAAAAGGAATGTGTCAAGAATTAAAAAACCAACTACCTACACACCATTCAACTTAGCTCTAGTGCTAGGTCCCACCAAACCATAGCCAATATCTTTAGGCGAAGAGACTATTTGATGTTTCAATTGAAATCTCTGAACAGCTTGTCTAGTGAGTGGTCCAAATATACCAGTAACCTTACCTTCTGGATAGATTTCTTTGTCTTGAGCTAGGATAGTTTGTAACTGCCTCACGTCTTCACCTACGGAACCCAACTTAAGCAGACGATTAAATGATTTTTTGGTAGTATTGGTCATTTTTGATTTCCCAATAATATCTGGCCCAATGGGATAATTAGCTAGACTAGCCAACTCTACAATAGAGCCCCAAGAGTAACCTAGTGAGTTAAATATTTCAGCGGTGGGAATTAATCTTTTTAAACCATTCTCAATCAAATATACCCGCGGATTATTTTTTTCTTTTACTAAAGTTAACAGACCAACAGAACCGCCAACATAATCCAATACGACGCTAGTCGGATAC
>CAYRIU010000049.1:0-5007 GCA_964424615.1 uncultured Gammaproteobacteria bacterium
ATAGAAAGTTTGTCTTGACCATAAACCGTAATCTCGCAATTATATGGAAATTTTTCTTTGGATATATATTTCATCTTTGGTGTAAATTTTTTATCAATACCCTTATAGACATGTTTATCATAACTGGAGCTAAATTTAGTATCTGGAAATATAGCCCTAGTTTTAATACCTAATTTTTCTTTAGTTCGCACATATCTGCTCACAAAATCGACTGGCAGTGATGGTATCAATGTTTCAACATTACTGATACCCAACATCTCGTATGGCTTTTTTTCATTGATATGGTCTTCATACACAGCCAACACTCCTTCAATACCAGCAAAATAACGAACTCGCGGTTTGTTTGGTAATAAATTAAAAATACCCTCAATTTCAGGTAATATCTTTTTAGCTCGCTCCGCTGACTCTTCGGCTAGCCTGATTTGCATTTTAGTAAAATTCAGCAGACGCTTGGGTGGCTCTACTTGATAGCACAATTTCTTTTTTTGTTCTATTTCGGTGACCAACCCCTTGATAGCTAGATCAGTCAGTATGTGGTAGACAGTGGTGCGGTTGAGTTTAGTCGCTTCTGCAATTTTAGAAGGAAAAGCCGTGCCCATTTCCAAGACAACTGCATATACCAAGGCAGCTTTTTCAGACAAACCAATACTTCGAAGCTCTTTTATAAAGGGAATATCATGTTCCATAGATAAATGTTAGCATTTTTTGCTAAAATTGTCAATTTATACGCACAAAAATAAGCATATATATTATATTTAGGCTTATATTAGCCAAATAGTTAATATTATTTAGACCAAAATAAAACACAAATTTGACAAATTTGCTATTATGCAGGCGTAAGTCGAGCTGGTTCGGCTTACTGCACAGGTTCTTTGTCAAAAAATGGCAGTAAAAACTGCCCCAGCGAAAGGATGACAACATGGCAACATCGATTATTTACCGCGTTAAGGTGGAAAGTGACCTCACGATCGAGCGGGCTATCGAACGTTACGCTCCCTACCGTACGTACAAAGAGTTCCACCAAGAGCAGATTGATTTCTTTAAGACCGTCCCTAAAAATGCCAGCGAGGAAACCGACGTTTATTTTTTCCATGTTGGCCGTCGCATCAACGATGACGACTTGGAAAAAGAATACGAACGTCGTGGTCTGCGTCCAGTTGATCCCTACTCACTGGCCCAGATCAATATCGATGATCGCCTCCTCTCCTATCAACGCCCCAATGCTACCCACTGGAAAGACCCTGAAGGTAAGTGGTGTCTGGCTTCTTTCAATCATCACCATGGTCATGATTTAGTGGATATTTATCCCGGCGACTCTAATTGGGGCCCCTTCTTCTGGTTTGCTGGTATCCGCCCACCTGCTAACAAAGCAGATGAATAACTGGTCATGACTATTGGTGTAACGTGGACTTAATGGTCCACCTTTGACACCTGATCGTGGCCAAATCAAAAACTCCGTCTCAATACAGTCTTCACTATGTTTGAGAGACGGAGTTTTTTAATGTAATTTCTCTTGTCTTTTCTTCTCTTCCACACTACGCAAAGCGTCGCGCTTATTTTTATATTGATCAATTACTGCTAGGTCTAGTTCTTTATTTTCAAGTACAGCGGACAAAAGTTTAGCCCAAAAATTAATACGCTCTTTATTTAAAAGTAACAAATCGCTATCAGCTTGCGACAAGGTATTGGCATAGTGCCAAATGATTTCTGATAAGCGATAAACTCGCATAGCTTGCAAAGATAGCCTTTCTGAAGACGGACGATTTTTTTCAATATAAAACAATAAATACTTAGCCAGCTCTGGATTGTAGAGACACATAAAATTGATAAAGCGCGCCCAACTCTCGTGTTTGGAACCAAAGCGTAAAGAAGAATGATCAAGCAAATAAATATTATTTTTGTTAATGCGCAAATTGTGCGGTACAAAATCCCAGTGCGTCAAAAAGCCAGCGTATAAATCAATGGTTTTTTTATTTTTTTCTAAAAATAATTTAGCTTGATCAAAAAGTGCTAAAACCGTTTGATTGTCAGCTAATAATTTTTGGATAGCTTGCTGATATTCTGAAAATTTTTGTAAATAATCATTAGCCTGCCACACCCCAAAATACTGACTGATATCCCGGGCATGCTCATAGGTAGTCGCCTGCACTCCTTCTTGGACCTCTAGACCTTTGAGTGCCAAAAAGAATTGTTCTTCGGTATCTCGCTCTAAAAATTGGCAATCCTGCTCTATATATTTAGTAATAAAAATAATTCTATTATCTATTTCCTGATACAAAATTTCCTCTGGCGTAAAAAAGACGTGATAGGCAAATTTTATTTTATTCAGCATCTGCCTGCTATCTCTTTCGTGCTGTATTTCTGATTTACCCTTGGGATCATCACTCACCTTGATAACAACTTTCAAATTGTCTTTGAGGCGCCTAGCAACTAACACCAGCTTCTTCTCCCCCGAAACATAACGCTCTCCACCAATGTGTACCTGCTCTTCTTCCAAAACAAAACCAAGCTCCTGCAAAATTGGTTTCAAAATCTCAATTTCGCTATGACAATAAGCTATCCATTCTTTTTTAATATCAGTAGCCATAATTATTTCTTGATACTAGCTTGAAATATTTCTTGTAGTTTGGCTAAATGATTCGACCAATCAAAGCTGTTCTGCGTGCTTTTATTTACTGCATGATTGCTAAGTAGCTGAACAACTTTTTCCGCTACTATTTTCTGATTATTAAAATCAATTATATTGTCGGATTGGCCTAAAATCTCTTGGGCATAACTAGTTTGGTGAGCCAAGACATTTTTACCAGCACTCACACAATTGATTAAAAAATTATCAAAATTTTCTAACCTGACATTATAAATAATCAAGGCTGAAGTATTTACTAGATAACTTAGCTCGGCTTTGGACAATGATCGCTTGTTTGCCAAAATAATTTTATAATCCTTGCTCCACTTACTATATTTCAGATCAAAATCTTGACCAAAAACTAATATCTGATTTTTATTAATACTTTGATCAAATGGCAATTGTATTGGCGCATCAGCTACCGGATAATTTACAATTAATTGATTAGCTAATAGATTGTAATTTTTGCTAACAACTTGCGCTAAACTTTGTGATGAAAAAATTACTTTATCAGTTTGCTGTAAAGCTTCTTTTTGTAGCTTCAAAATCTGCTTATTTTTTTCTTTGGTCTCTGGCTGCTCTAAAAATTTTTCCCAAGACTTCCTAGTCAAGCTCAAGCCTTTCATCCTCTTCCACACTTCATCTTCAATAAAATTTAAAACTACTGGCTTCTTGGCCAGTCTTTTGACCAACATGGTTGGCAGAGTGACAGCTACCGAGTTTTGTACATAGATAAGATCTGCTTTTTTGGCTAAGCTATATAGCTTCAGAAAATATTTTGAAATTCGTAAAAATAAAGGTTGCTTTTTATTAACTGTAAAAATTTCTACGCCCGGTATTGCCTCAATTTGTCCAGCATAAGCCAAAATCTGCACTTGATGTTTTTCTTTCAAGCGCTCAGCCAACTCTCTTACATAGGTAGCAGTATATTCAATCTCTGGAGGAAATAGTGCTGTAGCAATAATAATTCGCATAATAATATTCTGCCCCAAATAGGCTATTTAGTCAAACAAAAAAACAAGCCCTAGTTGGCTTGTTTTAAATACCTTTATAATTTTATCTCTTCTTTCGTCCACGAACCATCTTCATTTCGAGCATCAAATTTTATAAAACTATCTTCAAGTCTAAGATTTTCTAAATAATTGTATATTTGATAATCCTTATTATTGACCACCACTCTCCATTCATCATTATTTTGCGCTCTATATACCAAAGTATCGTTGCTATACCATATTAATGAATCCAAAAAATCATAATATGGGCCGTTGCCTATGTTAGATAAAACTAAAAATCTTATTTCATTAGAATCCTGGTCCGTACTGGTTCTAATAGCATAATATTTGCCATTCGGACTAAAAGTTAAAAGTTTATAATCACTACCACAACTATAATAAATATTTCGCTCTTTATTAAAAATTAATTGAAACCCTGGTCCTAATTCTTGTTTTCCACCAATCTTACCAGTATTGTTTACATAACACTGACCATCTTCCTTACCCCTTGTGCTAGCTACATAAATCTTATTATTCGTCCTCTTATCAATAGTAAAAAATTGTAACCCATTAAAAGGTCCGTCATACATTTTCCCATTAACATATATTGCTGATGGTAAATTATCCATTATTCCTGGCGTGGTGTATATATCACCATTTTTACTGTCAATACCCCAGCCAGCAATTTCATTTTTCCACCCCCCGACTTCCCATGCCTTCCAAATAACAAGCTTAGTGCCTGGCTCTAATTTAGTATAAGCATCTTCAAATATGTCTGGATTATTACTACTAGTACTCTCATGATAAACTTCTATTTTTTTCCATTTAGACCCGTCGCCATAATATTTTTCTGCCAAAGACCAAGGTGTGTCACATTTTTGTACAACATGACAAGCATGAATTGGCCGGCGATTTACAAAAATAGTGTCTGTCTCACAATATCCAATATTCCACCCTGTGTTATTTTTTTTATTATCACAATCATCAAGAGTTAAATCATTTTTATTGACATTTAAATTTTGTACCTCTACATTTTGTTGATTCTGGCTGAATTGACCTAGGGATTTATCTTCATCTTTTAAATTAACCTTTGAATAATAGATAAAAAGTAAAAAACAAAAAAGTAAGACGACTAATAAAATTATAAAATTCCTAATTTTCATAAATATTTTTTATATACTCATTATACTAATAAAATTATATATCAACCAGCTTGTTTTAGTATATCAAAAAAACGCCATAATTGGCGAATGGTAATTTAAAGCTAATAGGCAGACATCCTTGCCAAAAACGGTTTTTCCTGGTATTATCTTTCTGTTATAATTACATTTAGTAATTAGACAAGAGGGCATGTAGCTCAGTTGGTTAGAGCACTACACTGATAATGTA
>CAYRIU010000050.1:0-12574 GCA_964424615.1 uncultured Gammaproteobacteria bacterium
CTTGAAGATAGCGTTTCTAAAGAAGAATATCTAAACAAAAAAGAGCTTCTACTCAAACAAAAGCTTGATTTGGAAGAAAAATTAAAAGAAATAAAAAGCATGGGTAATAATTGGCTCGAACCAATGAGAGATTTTATTTTACTCAACAAACAAACTAAAAAAATTGCCAAGCAAGGCAACTTCAGTGAAATTAGAAAATCTTTGAAAAAAATCGGCTCGAACTTTATTTTAAAAGACAAAAGTCTTTTATTTACAGCCCAAGGGCCTTGGGATGTCGCGGCGCAAAGCGCCGCTCCTATGGAATGGCTCGGGGACAGGGATTTGAACCCCGATTAATGGCTTCAAAGGCCACTGTCCTACCATTAGACGATCCCCGAATATTTATAATAAAACGTTAAAATAATACTATTTTTTTATTTATATGTCAATATTAATATAACAAAAAACTAGGCCTAAAACCTAGTTTTTTGTTTACATAATTTTATAATTACTTCACCAAATAATTGATATTGACTTCTACAACATACTCATAGCTACCGCTTGGTACGCTGGCCTCTGGACTGACTCCACCACCCATACCAATGCCGCCTTTGGCATCATACATAGCTACTGGAGTATTCTCCCACCAGCCAACAATTTTACCAAATTTCACGCCAGTTTTTTGAGATAAATCTTGAGCTTTTGTTTTGGCATCCAAAATAGCTTTGATCCTAGCTTCTTGTTTGACTTGATTCATATTAGAAAGCTCAAAAGAAATATTATTTACTTGGTTTGCTCCAGCACCAGTGGCTGCAGAAATAATCTTACCAACACGAGCATTATCAGCAATATCTTTGATGGTGACGAGTAGTTGTTCATTGGCTGAATAGCCAGAAGTCACTGGACGACCATTGATATAGTCAGTGATAGGATTGAGATTATAATTTTCTGTTTGAATCTCACTATCAGCAATACCCTGATCTTTGACTGTTTTGATGATATTGGCAATCTTATCATTGAGCTCTTTCATAGCCTGCTCAGCATTGGCTACTCGATCTACCTGCACGCCCAAAGTCACTTTGGCTACATCAGGTGTATAGGCGATACGACCTTCACCTGGGACCTGCACTGTCCATTGTTGGTTACTCACTATCCTGTCCCTGATGATTGATACGACTACGATACCAGCCAAAAGTAATAAGGCTACTAATTTTAGTATAAAACCTTTATTACCAAATTTATGGTTTTGCATTGTTTCTTCCATATGTTTAGCATTTAATAATTATCTTTTATTATAGCACTATTTTTATCTTCTTTGCCACATTTTGCACAAAAGGTGGTACCAAAATTTCTCGCTGGCCATACTACGGAAAATTTGTTTAAATAAATTATTTAACAATTTCTATTGAATTAATAACAGTGTCAATTTCCTCCTGAGTCATCTTTGCAAGTCTAATTGATGGCACACCGTCAATATTTATAATAACACTTTTTGTATTCTCACTACTTGTCCATTGTATACCCTCAAATTTTTTACTCTTAAATGCCACAATACTTACTTCACCAGGACCAGTGGCTAGCCATGTACCTCCTTTTAACGATAATCCTGTGCCTAAAGCAACTGCTTCGGCAGCACTAGATTTAAAAGTAAGATCATCTGGTGTCATATTATAAATTTTTTTCAAAAACTCATAATTTGAACTCATTGCCTGTTCACCAAAAATAGGAGATAAATCATTTTTTTGATCACCAGTTATCTGATCTAATAAATTTACCATACTATCTTTCATAATAAAGACATATGTTTTATTTTCAAACTCATACACCCTACCACCACCAGGCACATCTTTTATTTGAGGGACCGTTTTAAATGGCACGCCAATTTTTATGCCATTTTCAGTAATATATCTTGCTATTGGCAAAGAATTTTCGGGCACAACTCTCTCTGTAACTCTAGTAAACATAATAATATTAGCATAATCATGAGTTAATAACTTGTCGTGAATAATAAATTTTTTGGTATAAGCAATCAAATACCACTGTGGTGCAAAAATATAAATTATAATACCAGCTATCACAATAATACCAAATATAGCAGAGATGGCTAAGGCAATTATCTTTAATATTTTTTTCATAATTTTATTTTAATGACGCTTTTATAAAATCACGAAACAAAGGATGTGGTCTAAGTGGTCTAGACTTAAACTCCGGATGAAACTGGCTAGCCACAAAAAATGGATGAGCTTTGAGCTCGATAATTTCTACCAGACGCTTGTCTGGTGAAATACCAGCAATACGCAAGCCAGCCTTTTCCAAGCGCTCCCGATAATCCATATTGAACTCATAACGATGACGATGGCGCTCATCAATACGAGATTTTTGATAAGCCTTGTAGCTCAATGACTCTTTATCCAAAATACAAGGATAAGAACCAAGTCTCAATGTACCGCCTTTTTCTTCTTCTGCTGTATGACCAGGTAAAATATGTATGACTGGATTAGCCGTTTTGGGATTCATTTCTGTAGAGTCTGCATCTTTTGTGCCCAATACATGTCTAGCAAATTCTATGGTCGCCACCTGCATACCCAGACACAAACCCAAATATGGTTTTTTGTGTTCTCTGGCGTATTTGGCAGCCATGATCTTGCCCTCTACTCCCCTATGTCCAAAACCACCTGGTACTACTATGCCGGCTACTTTTTTTAATTTATTAAATTCAGTCTGGTCATTTTTTTCTAGCTTCGCAGCATTGACCCACACTAGATCTAGAGACACATTGTTATAATAACAAGCTGATTTCAAAGCTTCAATCACACTGATATAGGCATCATGATTTTCGTTGTACTTACCCACCAAAGCAACTGGCATTTTTTTCTTGTGGTTGGTCACTATTTTTTTCACTAGTGCCTCCCAGTCATCAAGTCTAGTTTTTCTTTTGGCTACTTGCAGTTTATCAAAAATAATAGATGAGATGTGATATTTTTTTTCAAAATTTATAGGCACTTCATAGATAGTTTTGACTGTCGGTGCTGGGATGACTGCTGACTCTGACACGTCAGAAAAAAGAGCGATTTTTTGGATAGCCTCTTTAGTCACTGGCAAATCAGAACGCACCAAAATAATATCAGGCTGAATACCGCGTCTATATAGCTCTCTGACTGACATCTGAGTGGGCTTGGTTTTGAGCTCACCAGAAGTTTTCAAGTAGGGTAACAAAGTCAGATGGACAAATAATACATTGGCATGTCCCATCTCCTGCTTGAATTGCCTAGCCGCTTCCAAATATGGCTCTCCCTCTATATCACCGACTGTACCGCCAATTTCTACCAAGACAAAATCTGCCCGACTTTCACTAGCTGCTTGCTTGATATAGTCTTTGATTTCATTGGTGATATGTGGGACTATCTGGATAGTTTTGCCAAGATAAACGCCACTACGCTCACCTTTCAAAACCTTTTCATAGATGCGTCCAGTAGTCAGATTGGATAGTCTAGTCAGACTGACATCTATAAAGCGCTCATAATGCCCAAGGTCAAGATCAGTCTCTGTCCCATCATCAGTCACATAGACTTCACCGTGCTGATAGGGACTCATGGTGCCAGGATCGATATTGAGATAGGGATCAAGCTTCAAAGAAAATACACTAAATCCTGCTGAACGTAAAATAGCGCCTATAGAAGCCGAGGCAATACCCTTGCCAAGACCAGAACAGACGCCACCAGTGATAAAAATAAATTTTGTATTATCGACAAGCACAGTTTTATTCTTTCTCGCTGAGCGCTTTAATAATTATAGTGATGGTAATTTTTTCATTGTTCGGTAATTTCAAACTGACTGGAAACTTACCAGGATTCTTAAAAAAATAATTTTCTACAAACCAATTGCTATGTATATCGAGATTATAATTTTTTTTCACAAAATTTATAATCTCATCTATACCAATACCAGCAAATAGATGATTTTGAGCAGATATTTTACCAACAAAATTTAAACTTTGATTATTTAAATTTTTAGCAATCTTGGCATACTTACTTTGCTGGACAGCTAAATTTTTTTCTTGCTCATCTTTTTGATGTTGAAAATATCGGACACTTTGGGCAGTAGCTAAAATAGCTTTCTTTTGGGGCAAAAGAAAATTCATGGCATGACCTTCACTCACCTCTTTGACATCGCCTTTTTTACCCAAGGCTGGTAAATTTTCTAATAATATAACTTTCATTATTATTCTATCAATTCTATAGCCTTATCCATCTGTGGGTCTCTGTCGTTGTTATAATCTTCTATAGTAAAATCTACAATTTCATCTGGAGTGATACCATCTGGCTCGATAGATGTACCTGATGGCGTCAGCCATTTAGCTACAGTGATCTTGAGAGCAGAATCACTAAGCAATGGTATCAATTTTTGCACAGAGCCCTTACCATAAGTCTTTTGGCCGACCAACTGGGCGATATTATAATCTTTGAGAGCGCCAGCCAATATCTCTGAAGCTGAAGCTGAACCTTCATTGACCAAGATCACGGTTTTGAATTTACGCAAACTCATACTGTTTCCAGCCTTGTGTTCTAGATTTTGACTCTTGTCAGCAAACTCTTCTCTGACTACTACTTGACCAGGTTCTAGCCAGTATCCGGCTAAATCTACAGCCTTATCCAGATAACCACCAGGATTATTACGCAGATCAATGATTAAACCATTGAGATTTTGTGTCACAACTTTTTTGGCTATACCAGAAAATACAGAGGAAGTATCGTCATTAAAACTAGTAATTTTGATAATGCCAATATTTTTTTCTTGTTTATAAGTCACGCTAGGCACATTGATCTTATCACGGATGATGGTGACATCTTTAGCTTGATTTTCACCTTTGGATAAAATAGACAAAACGACTTTTGTACCTTTATCACCTCTGATCAGAGATACAGCTTTGTCAGCCGAAAAATCTGTGGCATTTTGTCCGTTGATAGCCAAAATACGATCACCACTCTTTAGGCCAGCTTTTTCTGCTGGTGTGCCTGGCAAAGCAGCTATGATGACTATGATATTATTTTTGCGTCCTATCTCTGCACCAATGCCAGAAAATTCACCCTTCAAATCATCTTGAAACTCCTTGGATGCTTTGGGATCCATGAATGTAGTATGTGGATCTCCCAAGGCAGACACCATGCCAGCAATAGAACCATAATAAAGCTGACTATCATCTATTTTACCTTTATAGATATATTGGCTATGGATTTCATCCCAAACTTCTTTGAATAGTCTGGTATCAATATTTGGGGTATTACCAAAAAGACTGGTCAAGGTGCCAGTAGTTTTGCTGATAATTTGTTCAGAATCCTGAGAGCCTACATTGTATTGTCCAGATAAAAAGCCGACAAAAAAAGCTAAGACAACAAAAAATACCCAAATATAAGACTTGTTATAGCGCTGGTACCAAGGTTTTTTTTGTCCTGGCAAATCTGAATTAAAAGTTTGAAATTGATCCACAAATTTAAAAATTAATTATAAAAATTTGGAGCAAATCTTAATCTTCTACTCTTTCTATCTTAGCTCCCAAAGCAGACAGACGCTGGTCTAGCATTTCATAGCCTCTATCTACTTGATAGATATTGTCTACTACACTAGTGCCAGTGGCAGCCAAAGCAGCAATAATCAAAGTAGCTCCAGCCCTGAGATCAAAACTAGTAATCTCTTTACCAAATAGAGCAGATGGTCCAATGACGATAATGCGATGAGGATCAGAAACTACTATATTGGCACCCATTTTTTTGAGCTCAGCGACATATTTCAAACGACCATCATACATCCAGTCATGTATCAAAGAAGTGCCCTCAGCTTGTGTCATCAAGACAGAAAATGGCTGCAAGAGATCAGCAGCAAACCCTGGATAAGGCATGTCGTGAATTTTTTTTATGGCCTTGAGCTCTACTTTGCCACTGACTTTGATATTAGCTAATTGATATTCTTTATTTTTACTCTCTGACAAATACTCTATATCTATCTTCAAGCCCACCTCCTTGTATTTCTCTATTTCTAGAGCCATAAAATGTGGAGCGCAGTTTTGAATTTCCAAATCAGACCTAGTAGCACCAGCCAAACAAATAAAAGTACCAGTCTCAATAGGGTCTGGCATCACATAATACTCCGTAGCATGCAAAGCTTTGACACCAGTGATTTTTAAGGTGTGTGTACCAACGCCAGAGATATCAGCTCCCATGGATTGCAAAAACCAACATAGATCCTGGACTGATGGATCAGCGGCCGCGACATTGATAGTGATAGCGCCGTGATTCAAGGTGGCAGCCATAATCATATTTTCTGTACCAGTGACTGAAAATTCACTCATAGTGATAGTCTCAGCTGATGGTCTTTTCTTTTCCAAAATAAAAAATTTGCCATCTGTCTGTATATCAATGCCCAGTTGCTCAAAACCCATCAAGTGAGCATCTAGTGAGCGAGCACCAATCTGACAACCGCCCGGCTCTCGAGTCTTGAGCTTACCAAATCTGCCAACCAAGGCGCCCATCAACAAAATAGAAGAACGCATAGTTTTGATGAGCTCCATATCTAATTTTTCTGGATTCAAATCAGCATTATCTATAGTCAAACTATTTTTATCAATCCAAACTACTTTTGACCCCATAGAGACCAAAATCTGAATCATTTTTTTGACATCCTCAATAACCGGCACATTGTGTAGTGTTACCTTCTCTTTGGACATTACTGTCGAGGCTATGATAGGGGTAGCAGCGTTCTTAAAGCCAGATACTTTGATACTGCCGTGCAGATGATTACCGCCTTGAATTATAAATTTAGACATAGTATAGTAATGATAAATTATCACCATAAATAATACCCTAAAATCGATTTTCCAACAAGATGAATCAAACCCCCAATCACCTTTTAGGCTATTAAATAAACAAACTAATAGTATTTCAATAAAACCTAAAAATAATGAACCAAACTTTTAGCCGTTTTACTTATATTACTTTCATTATATTATTCATTGTTATTGCCCCAGCTTTGATATTTTATGCTTTGGGCTATCGTTATAATTGGACCAACCGTAATATAGAAAAAAATGGTGCCCTTTATATAAAATCATACCCCAACAATGCTGAGATATATATCGATGGTCAAAAGATAAAACCCAAAACTCCCACTCAAGTTGTAGACATATCTTCTGGTAAATATGATATCTCCGTCAAAAAAGATAAATATCAAACTTGGACAAAAAAACTAGAAATTTACTCTGGTGAAACTACCTTTGCTGAAGATATTGTTTTGTTCCTAGAAAATAGAGAAAAAACAACATTATCAAAGGGCGGTGCTGACTGGCTACTCAACAAACAAAAAAATCAATACTGCTATCTAGACAACGAGCATAATCTAAACATCACTAACGTGGAGCAAGGTAAAGATATTTTCGTATTCAAATTTGACAAAAAATACCAGCTCATCGACTGGTCGCCAAACAATGCATCATTATTATTAAATCTTGATAATAGCTATTATTTATTTGACCTAGACCAAAAAACTTTTCACAAACTCAATATCACCAAAGCAAACAAAATCATCTGGGACAACAATGATTCTAATCTACTTTGGTACCAAAAAGATAACAAAATTTATAGACACTATATCAATTCGACAGACACTACTGACAAAATAATTAATTCACCGCTAATCTTTGTAGATTTTGATCTAGCTGGCGACTACCTCTTGGCTCTGACGACAAATAATATAAATTACCAATTCCAAAAAATCAAAAAAAATACCCTAGAAATTACTGATAGCATAGAAAACTTAAACCAAGGCACACTCAAAGCCTGGCAAGCCAATGAAGATTTTAGCTTATTTTCTTTGGGCGGTGGATTTTATATCAAAAAAATAAATACCAATGCTGTAGTCATACCACATACGATAGTTGATATACATGACGATCGCATACTATTTACCAATGGATATGAAACTAGTATTTATAATTGCAAAGACAATTGGTCCACATTGATTGATAGATCTTCACAAGTAGTGACCGACGTACTATGGCATCCCAATGGTAGCTATTTTTTGAGTGAAAGTAATGATCAAACATACATCACTGAGATTGACGGCCGTGACAAAAGAAATACTATTGATGTATTACAAAACCCTCTCAAAAAATTATATCTTTTCAACAAAAAAGGAAATCGTCTTTTTGTACTAACACCAGAAGAAAACTTTTACCTGACTATACAGGAGTAAAAAAACCGCTGGCCATGCGTCATTCTGGAGCGCAGCCGCGTCAGACGCGGCGCAGCGATAGAATCCACCAATTTAAATTGACCTAGATTCTATCGGTCGCTACGCTCCCTCCAGAATGACGATATTAAAATCAGCGGTTTTTTATTTTACTCTTTTTTGTCTTCCTTGCGAAAACGAAAAACGAACTTACTGTCAGCACGCCACCCATTGCCAGGCTTAGCACCGTAGCCATTAAGCGTCAGCTCAGCGTCAAAGCTATTCAAGTTGAACACGCTAGGATAGCCATTGCGGTCAGTGATTTGTTTCATGGCAATCCGAAACCATTCTCTACCTGTATATTTTAATCTTAAATGTGGCCCGACTTCAGCTGGGCACTGTTCTAACGCCAATTCCCGAGCTCTTTTATATATTTCATCAGTGGTAGCACCTTGTTTTAATCCTAATTGTTCAACTGTAAACCTGACTAGATTATATACTTCTGGTGTTTGGCTGAATTCTGTTTTTTCAAGAATATCCTTACCCCAATCAGACAACCAAATATTTTTATCTTCTAAAGCTTTTTGTGCTTTGGCAGGTGAATTTATATTTGGATCAGTTTCTAGAGTTTGCATAAATATCTTTTTATCAGGAAAAGACTCATAAAGATGTGTGATATTGGGATAGTTTTTGATGACTTGAAAAATATCTACACTCCACTTACCAATGTAGGCTTTAGTGTTTTCATTTACTTCTTTAACATCCCAAGCAATTTCATTAGACTGACAATCAAAGACAATTGGCGCATCTTCTTTGGGATTTCTAGTTTGTAATATTTCTTCGATCCTTGGATCTCTTTGATAGCCAAAGCCTTGGATTTCATGGTCTATTTCATAGAGAAAAATAAGTTCTTCTTTGGTGAGTGTTTCGCCAGCTTTGGTTTTGTTATCTATTTCAGTGAGCTGTTTCATATCAGCTGATTTTTGTTCGTAGGCTTTGCCATCTGGAAATTCTGCTAATTTTTCTTTTACAACATCGCCAATGTAGGGGTCTAGGTTTTGTTCTTTGGCTATACCTCTGACTTCGGCAATACCATTTTCTTGCATCCTGATAGCCACTCTAGGGATAGTGGGCTTTCCGTCTTTGTCGTAGGAGTAGTAAACATAAAAATCTCCAGCGGAAAGTTGGCTTTGAGCAGTTGACTCTCCAGCTGTACACCAGCCAGTGCCATAGCCTTGGAGAGACTGTACTAAAGGCATATGATCTGAATTTCGGTCATACTTTACCCACTCACCTTTGGTATTGATGAGTTCGTTTTGCTCTGTTGGAGTGACTTTTTCAATCGCCCAAGCATAGAGCTTGGCAAAGTTGGCGCCATCCAAAAGTTTTTGAAATTCTTGGTCTTGTTCTATGTCTTGAGGTAATTTTTCCTTGCCTACCTTTTTGATAATAGCGTCTATGACATAGGCTAAGGCTTCTCTGTTTAAGTCAGGAAACGGGGCTACTGTACCTTTGTCTCTTTTGGAGAAAGAATGTTTTTCTTTGTCAAAAGTAGAGAGCTTAGTCATATTAGTAAAAGCCCAGTATTTAGCCCACATAGGATATGAGTCTGAATCTTCAGAAGTAAAGTAGTCTAGCCATTTATCTAGAGTAGATTTTTGATCAGCAATAATTACTTCTGAGAGCTGTTCTTTCATTTGGTCAGTGATTTCTATATCGCCATGGCCTTGTTCTCGAGCAAGTCTTTGTTGGTTAGCAAAATAGCTTTCAGGGATATTTTCAGCTTCAATAATATGCTCTTTGTGATATGAGGCTTTGATTCTCTCTGCTACTCTAGGGTCATCTCGATGAGCAGTGTGAGTATGCTCCAATACTGCCATAAAGTCAGCTAGTTTGTCCGCTGGCTTTTGAGAGGTTTCTTCGCCTTTGATTTCTTTCCTTTGCTTTTCATGCTCTACTGCTTTAGAGGTGTGAAGTTTAGAATCTTTTTGGTGTAAAAATTGTTCACCGAAGTTTGGCATAGATTTAGGTTAAAAATACACAAATATTATAACACATGCCTATATTATTAGACAAAATGTAAAGTGGCTATAAAGGTATTTATACTTATCCACAGCATCATTCTTGACGTTCGCTTTTTGTTCGGTATATAATAAATACATAACACAAACATATGTCACAGCTCACCAAAAAACAAAAACAAGTTCTTGATTACATTACCGAATTTATACAGCTCAATGGCTATGCCCCTAGCTATAGAGAAATTGCCGAATATTTCGGTCTATCCTCTACTGCCACAGTACATGACCATGTCAGAGCCCTAGAAGACAAGGGTTTAATCACTAGTACACACAATGCTGCTCGTTCCCTAGAACTAGTCAGCTATCGCTTTGGTAAGGCCATAGAACTGCCCCTAGTAGGACTTATTGCTGCTGGTGAGCCAATCGAGGCTATTGAGCAAAATGAGACTATTAGCGTGCCCCAAAACATGGTCCGAGATGAAAATAGCTATGTTTTGAAGGTCAGGGGCGACTCTATGATTGAAGACGGTATTTTGGATGGAGATTATGTGATTGTTGAGCGTAGTTTCTACCCCCAAAATGGCGACGTAGTAGTAGCCTTACTGGATAATACATATGCCACTTTAAAGCGTTATTATCGTGAAAAAGATCGTATTCGGCTACAGCCAGCCAATAGCACTATGCAGCCTATTTATGACAAAAATCCCGCTATTCAGGGTATTGTCAGAGGCGTTTTAAGAACTTTTCATCAATAATATGGCTAAAAGAAAAATCAAATTTTGGTACAGAAAAATAATGCTTAGCAAAGAAGAAGAGCTTTTAAAGAAATATACCAGCAAAATCATGGTTGACCGATATTTCAATTTTTTACCAAAAAAACAAATACTAAAAATAATATAATGCCTGCGAGTCAAGCCTAATAGTTGATATCTTGCCGGGTACCACTTACTAGGCTTGACTTTTTTATATTTTTCCATTATACTATTTTTACATTTTTAGCGAATAATTTAAGTAAAAATATGGCACATAAGAAATCACAAGGATCTACAACCCTCGGCCGTGATTCCCAAGCCCAACGCCTAGGAGTCAAATTGTTTGCCGGCCAAAAGGCCAAAGCCGGTTCTGTTTTAGTCCGCCAAAGAGGCACAAAATTTAAAGCTGGTCTAAATGTCAAAAGAGGTAAAGATGACACTCTTTTTGCACAAATCTCCGGCGCTGTAAAATTTCGCACACTCAAAAAAAAGCGTTTTGATGGTAGCTTGAAAAACATGCGCTATATTGATATCGTTGCTCAATAATTTACTAAAACTAAAAAAACCGCTTACCACCAATCGTCATTCCCGCGAAAGCGGGAATCCACCATTACCATGCAAAATAGCATTTCAATGGTAGATCCCGGATCAAGTCCGGGATGACGCTCAAGTAAGCGGTTTTTAATTTGTTTAAACTTTCAAATATCTGCGCACCGCAAATAAAGTGCTGATCACATTCAAAAAGGCTAAGGCCAAAAACTGCCCACCAAAAATTAACCAAAACTTATTCTGAAAATAACTGGTAATATTGATGACGTCTGTGCCTTGATAGTACATATTCAAAGAAGGTTGCAAAAAATTAGCTAAAGCAAATACAAGCAAAATTACTAAAATGACTGCTAATAAAGCATATAGTAAACTCTCTATAATAAAGGGCATTTGTACAAACCAATTTGTAGCACCAACTAATTTTATCACTATGATTTCATCTTTGCGGGTATAAATACTCATACGAATAGTATTAAAAATCACAATAGCTGATATCAAAATAAATATGCCTATAATATACCAACTATAGCGATTCAGTGAATCGGCAATTTTGTTGATTTGAGTGATGAATTGTTCATAGTTGTGGAAAGCACTACCCTCTATTATGGTTTTATATTTATCCTGCTGAATAAAATCCAAAATTTTCTGATATTGATTCAGATCGTAAGCATTGACTGCCAAATTATAACTAAAGGGATTTTCATTTTCACCAAATATATCCAAAGCTTTCAAGACAGAACTATCAGCATTACGCTCTTGGAAAAGTTTCTTATTATCTTCTGGTGTAATAATCGTCACCTTTTTTACTTCTGGCAAATATTTCAAATCATCATACAAAGCATCAAGATTTTCTTTGCTGACATTTGGCTTGATAGAAACCAAAATGTCTACTTTTTGTTCTACCCCTTGCAGAGTCGCTTGCTTGAGATAGTCAATGCCCAATAATAATGTGACAGAAAATATCGATAAAAACATCATGGTGATAGACACCAAAGAAAGCCAAAAATTTCTAAAAAATCCCTGTAGTGCAAATTTGATGATTCTAAAAAAACT
>CAYRIU010000051.1:0-6371 GCA_964424615.1 uncultured Gammaproteobacteria bacterium
AAAGATGGTGTACCGCTTGAGGCGCCTATTGTGAAGTAATGGCTAAATATTTTACATCTTATATCAAAACTTCAATTGGTCTGTTGGCAATACGTGCCACAGATCAATTTGTTATTGCTGTAGATTTTGTGAAGCAGCAAAAAAATACTTCAGCCAATAAAATTTCTCAACAGGCCGCTAAGGAACTTAAAGAATATTTTGCCGGCCAAAGAACAATTTTTTCTGTACCAATATTTTATACAGGCACTGTTTGGCAAAATAAAGTTTGGAGTAAATTGTTAGAAGTGCCTTATGGTAGTGTGATTTCTTATCAAGATTTAGCAGTGGCAGCAGGTAAAGCAAAGGCCGCTCGTGCTGTGGGTGGAGCAGTTAATAAAAACCCTATAGCCATCATCGTGCCTTGTCATCGGGTGCTAGGTAGTAGAGGAGATTTGGTCGGCTATGCTGGGGGACTTAATAAAAAAATATTTTTATTAAGTTTAGAAAGTTAATTGAATGAATTATTTTACCGCCGCCAAGCTTGGCTTGGCGGCGGTATTTCTTTTTGACAAATTTTGAGATTTTATGATAAAGTTGACGCTGTTCAGTTCTTCTCATAGTGCATTTTGAGTCATTCACCATCCACAAGAGGAGCTTGGTCATGAAACCAGACACTTTGCTGCTGGCGGCATTCATTGCTTGGGTGGTGCTGAATCTTGTTCTTCTGATTGTTGGCTATGTTCTTTTGAGGAGGACATCTGACGATCAGGCTACATCGGCGACCAAAGATAATGATGCTAAAGCTAAAGTAGTTAGTGGTAAAAAGATAAAAAAGAAACAGCCACTTACCAATGCCGAGCAGACTTTGCTACTACGACGGCAAGCTATTCTCAGGGGTTGTCTATATGACCCAGTGGAGCATACTCTCAAGCATAATCGTCACTATATGACGCCAGTGACTATCTATGCAAAATTTTGTAGTACTGGCTGGTGGAATTTCACCAAAGAAGATGTGCAGGTTTTGATCGATGGTCTGGTGATTTTGCGGCAAGTAAAGCGCAAGAAATCTAGCAAGGGGCATTGCCTGTATAAGTGGGTGGCCTGAGCTTGGTTTTCTGAGGCGTCTCCCAAGTATATCTTGGGGGACGCCTTTTCTTTTGACTAAAAGCCATATTTCCCTTAAGATAAGCTTATATGCAACACAGTCCTGTAGAAGAAATCAAAGCCAAACTAGACATTGTTGACCTGATTTCTAGCTATATTACCCTCAATTCGGTTGGTTCCAATCTCAAAGCTAGGTGTCCCTTTCACAACGAAAAAACACCCAGTTTTATGGTGTCTAGGGAAAAGCAGATTTGGCATTGTTTTGGTTGTAGTAAGGGCGGGGATATTTTTGCCTTTGTCCAAGAATACGAGGGTCTGAGCTTCCCTGAGGCTATGAAGGTTTTGGCAGAAAAGGCCAATGTACCATTGACTGGCTATCAAGCCTTACCCAAAGAAAATTTCAATCTACTATATGAAATCAATCATTTGATTGCTGATAAGTACCAAGAAAATTTATTAGCTAAAAATGAAGTTAGTACAAAAGTTTTGGATTATCTGTTGGCACGTGGTGTCACTATAGATAGTATCAAAAAGTGGGGTTTGGGTTTGAGCTCTGAGTCTTGGGATGAAGCTATTTTGTATTTAAAGAATAAAAATTTTTCAGAGACAGATATTTTTCAAGCTGGCATCTCTGTCAAAAAAAAGGATGGCTCTGGCTATGTCGATCGTTTTCGCAAGCGTTTGATGTTTCCTATTTTTGATACAGCTGGTCGAGTTGTAGCTTTTACCTCTCGTACTTTGCAGGGCATTGTATATCATGATGAAGATTTTGGTGGCAAGTATATCAATAGTCCCCAAACTAGTATCTATGACAAGAGTAAGATTCTTTATGGTTGGCATTTAGCCAAAGCTACTATCAAACACAAAGATTATTTGATTATCGTCGAGGGCAATCTCGATGCGATTTTGAGTCAGCAAGCAGGCACAGCAAATACTGTGGCAGTATCTGGCACTGCTTTGACTATTGATCATCTCAAATTGATCAAGCGTTATACCAACAATGTTATTTTGGCTTTTGATGGCGACAATGCTGGCTCTAGTGCAGCCTTGCGTAGTATCACTTTAGCTTGGGCACAAGAGATGAATATGAAAATTTTGGTTTTGCCAAAGGATCAAGATCCAGCAGATATAGTAAAGAGTGATAAGAATCTGTGGCTCAAGCTTGTTCGTGACTCACAACCGGTGATGGATTATTATTTTCAGCGTGTATTGGCTGGTGTAGATCTGAATAGGGCAGACCACAAAAAAATAGCCGTACAAAAATTGTTGCCAATTATCAAATATCTCAAGAGTACAGTAGAGCAGGCACACTACTTGCAGCTTTTAGCTGACAAACTACACCTGCCCTTGGAGCTTTTGCGTACCGATCTCAAGCAGACTGCAAATACTACAGAAAATAATCAAGCAGCTAAAAAAATTGAAGTAAACAAGAAGACTAATATTGGTTTTTTGAGTGAAGAATTATTGGGCATTATCTTTTTTAGAAATGATTATCTAGAACGTTTGGTCAATGAGCTAGAACCAGAAATGATAGAAAGCGGTTTGCTAGATCTTTACAGAAAGGTTATAATCTATTATACTAAGCATCGTAATTTAGATAATTTTATTGATTGGCCAGAATTGGAGTCTGACGCCAGGCAGCAGTATATTAGCCTGTTGATGTCAGCCGAGGTCAATATGGTAGATTTATCTGTAAAGGAGCTAGACAACAATTTCAATATATCTTTGGAAAGATTGAAAATTGCCCGTTATCAGGAGCAAGTTCAGATGCTGATAGAGCAGCTCAGGCATGCTGAGATACAAGGAGACACAGAAACTCAAGATAAAATTACCCATCAAATTAATTTATTAAATAATCAAATCAATAAAATACAGCGCTAATGACGACTGTAAAAAAGGCCAAAAGCCAAAAAAAATTGAATAAAAAACCTAAAACTGCTGTCAAACGCAGCAGCTCCAAGCCGCATAAGGCAAAAGTAGCGCCAAAGAAAAATTTGGCGAAAAAAAATCCAAGGGTCACAAAGGCTAAACCCGCAAAAAAATTAGCCCCTAAAAAAAGTAAAATAAAAGTCAAAATCAAGAGCCCCAAAGCTGAATTAGCTGATGAGGTTGTTGAAGCTTTGTTGAAGAAGACTCATTCTCGAGGCTTTGTGACTCAGGAAGAGATTTTGCGTACTTTTACTGACATTGAAGATTATGTCGGTAAGTATGAAGAGTTTTTGGACAAGCTTGAAGATTTGGCTATACAGGTCATTTCGACCGAAGGTAATATCTTAGATTCTGGTATCAAGGGTGATGACATTGTGTCAAAATCAGGTATCCAGACAGATGAAAAGCGTGGCGATTTAACAGATATTGCTGCCGACTCTATTCAGATGTATTTGCGTGAGATTGGTAAGGTGCCATTGCTAGTGCAAGAAGAAGAAATGATGCTAGCCAAGCGCAAAGAAAAAGGAGACTTAGAAGCCAAGAAAAAACTAATTGAATCAAATTTGAGATTGGTAGTGAGCATTGCCAAAAAATTTACTGGTCGTTCACTGACTTTGCTTGATTTGATTCAAGAGGGAAACATTGGTTTATTTAGAGCAGTAGAAAAATTTGATTATCGCAAGGGTTACAAGTTTTCTACTTATGCTACTTGGTGGATTAGACAGGCTATTACTCGTGCTTTAGCTGATCAGTCTCGCACTATTCGTATTCCAGTGCATATGGTAGAGACTATCAATCGCTTTAATCAAATTGAACGTCGTCTAGTACAGGAGCTTGGTCGTGATCCACTACCAGAGGAGATTGCTATTGAGATGGGGGAGGATATTGATAAGATCAGACAAATCATCAAGATATCACAGGAGACTGTGTCTTTAGAGGCTTCGGTTGGTGATGATGATGACGATAGTACATTGGGAGATTTTATCGAAGATGAAAAAAATATCAGCCCTGATCGTGTAGCTGCTATGAAGCTATTGAGTGATCATGTGCGTCGTGTGATTCAAGATCTGACTCCTCGTGAGCAATAGATTTTGGAAATGCGTTTTGGTTTGAGTGACGGTGTAGCCCATACTCTGGAAGAAGTTGGCCAAGAGTTTGGTGTGACTAGAGAGCGCATCAGACAGATAGAAGCCAAAGCTTTAGAGCGCATTAAAAAGCACGAAGACATGCGTAAACTTAGAGATTATTAATTATTTATTTTTTTAAATATATGTTCATGACTGCTCACACTTCTGTGGGTTTGTGGTTAACTACCAAGTTAGTTAATCCTTTTTGGGCTTTTGTCATAGCTTTTGCTATGCATTTTTTCCTGGATTTTATACCTCACGGCGATAGTGAATTTGATAATTTAAAAAAAACAGAGCGTGAGCAAAAGATTTTGGAAATGAAGATAGCCGCTATTGATGTAGTGTTTTCTATCATATTAGTTTATTCATTTTTTACCTCCAAGATCAATTTTAATAGCTATGTGTTAGTAGCTGCCTTGGTGGGTTCTTGGATACCAGATTGGATCTGGATGGCTTCGGATTATTTGAATCTGAAGTTTATGGGTTGGTACAATCGTTTTCATGTCTATGTACACAATCTGATTGGCTATGATTTTACTATGCCTATTGGTATGGCTTTGCAGTTGTTGATTACTATATTTTTTACCTCTTTAGTATTTTAAATGAAAAATACTTTATTAAAATTATATCAAAACCAAATTTTTATTTGGTTTTGTTATTTGGTGGTAGCAGGGCTATTATATTTTCGGGTATTGAATAATTTTTTTGCCAGTGATGATTTTCATTGGTTGAGTTTAGCTAAAAATCGACCATGGGATTGGTCGATTTTTGTGACTAATTATGAGGGTTTAAGATTTGGCGGGTCCTATAATCCCGTATTATTTATTTTGTGGAAAATATTTTATAATATTTTTCATTTGCACTATCAGTGGTATCATCTATTCAGTATTTTGTTGCACGCGACCAATGCTTGGCTAGTATATATTTTAGCTAAAAATTTGTTAGCCAGATACCAAGTGCGATCAGCTTATTGGGCGAGTGTGAGCGGTCTTTTTTTCTTGATTTGGCCGGTGCAAGTAGAGGTAGTATCTTGGATAGCTGCTTGGCCACATTTGTGGGCTACATTTTTTTATTTACTATCATCGATATTATATCTACAGTTTTTGACCAAAAAAAATATTTCTAGCATCCTAGCTTCTATTATATTTTTTATTCTAGCTTTGTTTACCAAGGAAATAGCTATGACTTTACCGGTGGCTATTTTGATTTTTTCTTGGCAGCAAAAAAGTAAAATAGACTGGAAAAAAATATGGCCGTATTTTATAATCTTGGTTGTATTCTTTGCCTTACGCTGGCAAGCCACCGGTCAACTTTTTGGTTATTATGGTCAGACGAGCTTGGGTTTTAAGGTCGTTGATTATATTGGCAACTTGGCTGTTATGTCTTTGGACTGGGCTAGTGCTGGTTATTTTAGATCTTTAGCTTATCAAGTATGGTATCATTTTCCTTGGATTTTGGTGATTAGTTTGTCGCTTTTTTTATTGGTATATATTCTGTATTTGTGGCGCAGTCGAAAGATAGATAGACTATATATTTTTGTATTGCTACTTTTGACTTGTTTGCCGGTTTTGCCATTGGGTTTGCATCGCAGTACTTTTGCTGGTGAGCGTTATTTATATTTACCGACAGTTTTTTTTGTCATATGGTTTTTTTCTGTCATAGCCAATTTGAGAGTCAATATAAAAATAAAAATGTTTATTGTATTTTTTATAGCTATTTGTTCAATGGTTATAATCAATAATAAAAATATTATTTGGTTTAAGGCTGCTCATTTGAGTGAGCAGATTGTCAGCAGTTACAAAGATTTGGATCTGGAGTCCGGGACAAAATTGATTAGTGTTGCTTTACCAGATAATTTGCAGGGGGCAGAGGTTTTTAGAAATAATTTACAACAAGCCTTGGAGCTATATTATCCAGATGGTCATCCAGAAATTTTGTCCCTACCCGTTTATGTGCAGTTAAGGGATTATGATGTGAATAGATATTTATTGCACTGGAGAATGGATGACAAGGGGTGGTTTTTGGAGAGTGTTGACCATAGTTTTATAGTGACTGGTTTGACTTCGATCACTGTCAATCAAGTTTATTTTGAATTATGGCATTATAATTATCAAAATTTTACGGCTAATTTAATTCGTCTTATCCCAGAAGCAGATTTGTTATCAAGTTTTCAAGATGGTACCATTCATTGGCTTACTTTTGATCAGGGGAAATTACGCATTGGTAAATAAA
>CAYRIU010000052.1:0-6774 GCA_964424615.1 uncultured Gammaproteobacteria bacterium
AATAGCTGGCTTGTCTACTATTGGCAACATCTCTTTAGGCATGGTCTTGGTGGCTGGCAATAGCCTAGTTCCTGACCCAGCAACAGCCACGACTGCCTTTCTAATCTTTTTCACACCTTTGACAATTTTCATGATAATAAATCAACGCTAACAATTGTTTTAAACTACTTTTATATGATTATATTATACTAAAATTTGCTTAGACTGTAAATTATCATCAATCTTTTTTGCTTTGATTGTCAAAATTAAAAATATAAAAAATAATAAGCTTAAATCATTTTTAAAATATGGCACATCTACCAACCCATGCACAAACCAAACGACCCACAAAACCAACAATGGCCAAGCTAATTTATTTTTGTGCAAAAATAATCCTTGTAATTCTCTAGATACAAAATACATGATGAGCAAAAACACAGAGAGGCCAAATAAGCCCATCTCTACCCAAAAATTTAAGAAAATATTGTGTGGATACAAAAATATTTCTAGCCATAGCACACGATGATATGGTATAAGCTTGGCTTGATAAGCATTGAGCCCAACCCCCAAAAACCAATCGTGTTTCAGCATTTGCCATGTTTCCTGCCATTGACTACTGCGAATCTCTAGTGAACTAGCCTGCAAATCAAAAACCGGATGGAAAATCTCTTGGTATAGACCGCGCGCCATTGGCGTGCTAGCTAAAAACAAAAATAGAGCAATGAAAAATCCTAAAAATATTTTTTTCTGTCTTTTATTTTGTAGTCTCCCATACATCTTGATCAAAGCGACAAGCAACAGCGCGCACAACAACCCAGTCAAGGCACCCTGACTGACTGCCCACCAAGACAAGAAAATGCCCAAGACACCAATCACTAGATATTCCCATTGTCTTTGTTTGAAAAAATAATAGGCCACCAAAAAACCACTAAAAGCGGCCGTCAACAAGCTCAAGGCATTGGGATAAGAAAAAACTGAAGTTAGTCTTTTGACATTTGGATAGTCATAAGCGGCTGGTAAATTTATAGCGGTAAAATTTTGAACTATGGCAAAAATACTCAACCAAAAAATTAATATTGTTAAAGATTTTATAATCAACTTGTAGTCGTGTTCTTTTTGGATGGTGTGCAACAAGACTAAAAAAAATAATACCGGTTCTAAAAAATACGCCCTCCAAATCCCTAACGATCTAAAATTTGGATTCACTAGCCAAGCAACACAGCTAGCTACTAACCAAACAGCGGATACCAGTAGCCATTTTTTTTCTATGTGAATTTCTTGCCAAAAAAATTTTTGATATGGCCCGTACCTAAGTGCCCACACAAAAAATAATATGAGCAACATCATTTCCAAAAAAGTGGATGGCAATGATCCTATGCTAAAGCGCCACAGATAGCTGGGTAAAAAAATAATAATCAAGCCAATGCCCCACAAAATATTTTTTCTACAAAAATAATAAAAAATACTGGCTGCTAATAATATAAAAAATAAATTAAGCATTTGATTTTTTTAATAATGCTCTTAACTCTTCTTTTTTGATACCACCGATCACAAAAAGTAATACAAAATATATCAAGCTCACAAGTAGACCAAGGACTACAACTGGCAAATTACGAAACGGAAAGACCAGGGCAGCGCAGACTACAGCAGCTAGGAGGGCCCTACTCATTACATCTATTTTTAGGCTAATTTTAGCCTTTTTGTTGACCACAAAGAGGGCTGATAACCACACAAAAATCTCTACCAAGACCGTGATGATGGCAGCTGCCCAATAAGAATATCTTGGTATAAATACAAAGTAGCCAAGCAAGCCAATGATGGCTGCTATAAAATAATATTTTAACATGGCTTTTTGTTCGCCGATAGCAACCACTAGATAAGTAAACATCGTGCCAAAAAATATAGCGACAATAGCTAGGACCAAAATATTTAAAATAGGTGCTGCTTGAATAAACTCTGGTCCAGTGATTAATAGCATAATCTTTTTACTCATCAACCAGACACCCAAAACTAACCAAATGTTGATGATAGAAAAAAAATCAAAAGTGCTCTGTTGTATTTTTTGCAGTTTCAAAAAATCTTTCTTTTGCCAAGCCAAAACAAACAGTGGCAATATCAAACTCATGAACATATGTGGAAAGGTGGACAATACTTCCAAAACTTTATAAGCTGCTCCATAAAGACCAACTTTTTCGGCTGCATCATAGGCTGACAAAATCAAGGTATCAGCTTTGAAATACACTAGATTCAGTACAACACCCAAAGATAGTGGCCAGGCAATTTTGAAAACTTTTTTCCAGTACAAAAAATCCCAAGCCAAGGAAACTTTGTGATGTTTTTGTAGAAAAAACCATAAAGCAAAAAAACCAATCGCTGCACTAAAAGTATTCAAAAAAAATATCTAATTAAAGGTACCGCTGAGTTGGTATATATAAATAAGTGGTAACAAATAAAAAAATCTAGACATCAGGTATGTCAGTGCTGGTCTAGCCATGTCTACTCGCTTGGCAAAAACTGCGGTCAATGTAGACACTAGACTTTGCCAAAAAAAAGCCCCGGCCAAAAAAATAACGCCAGTCTTTACCACCTGATCGTAGGGAAAAATCTTGATAAAAAGTGGGGCCAAAGCAAAAATAAGCAATGACGAGGTCAAACGAATAGTAAATATATTATCAATTCTTTTCTTTTCTTCTGTTTTATCTTCTGTGGCCGACACTTCGTGCAACAAACCTAGATACAAACCAAAATCCCCCAAAGTCATGATTGTCTGTAAAAAAACAAAAGTGGTGGTATAAAAACCAAACTGAGTTTGACCCAAAACTCTAGCTATAATACCAATATTAACTACGCCGACAATAATATCAAAAAATCTGATGACCAGCTGCCAGATAGTATTGGTAAATATTTTGTTTATAATTGACATGAGCTTATTATACTAATTTGAAGGAAATAAAACAAACCCGTCGCGTCAGACGCGACGGGTAATAAATTACCTTGATAATTCTAGTGTCTGTGGGTTTATTCTTCTATTTCTGCTGCCTTATGGGCCTTCCAGACTTCCTTTTTGATTTCCGCCATAAGTTCTGGATTTTCTTTGAGATAACTCTTGGCATTCTCACGGCCAACGCCCAGTTTTACCTCACCATAAGAATATGAATTGCCACTCTTGTTGATAATCTTGTACTCCAAGCCAATGTCCAAGACATCGCCGGCCACTGAAATGCCTTCGTTGTACATAATATCAAAAGTACAAGCCTTAAATGGGGCGGCTACTTTATTTTTGACAACTTTAGCTTTGACTTGGTTGCCAATAATTTTTTCACCTTGCTTGATCTGAGCCGATCGCCTAACCTCTATCCTTACTGAAGAATAAAATTTTAGAGCATTGCCACCTGTGGTTGTTTCTGGATTACCAAAGAAAACACCGATTTTCATCCTAATCTGGTTGATAAATATCACCAGTGTATTACTTTTACTGACAATACCGGCTAGTTTGCGCAAGGCTTGACTCATGAGTCTGGCCTGCAAACCAATGTGCGCATCTCCCATCTCGCCCTCTATCTCTGCCCTGGGCACCAAAGCAGCCACTGAGTCTACCACTACCACACCGACGCCACCTGACCTCACTAGTGTCTCTACTATTTCTAGAGCCTGTTCACCAGTGTCTGGCTGTGAAATCAATAATTCATTGACATTGACCCCAATCTTTTTGGCATACTCTGGATCTAGGGCGTGCTCAGCATCTACAAAGGCAGCAACTATACCAGCCTTTTGAGCTTCTGATACTATGTGTTGAGCTAGGGTAGTTTTACCAGATGCTTCTGGCCCATAGATTTCTATGATCCTGCCTTTTGGCACACCACCAACGCCCAAAGCTAGGTCCAAGGATAAGCAACCGGTGCTTATAGCTTCTACATTCATGGCCTTGGCATCGCCCAAACTCATAATAGCGCCCTCGCCGAAGCGCTCACGGATTTGGTCTATAGCCGTCTTGGTGGCCTGATTTAAATTTACTTTTGCCTTTTTCTCTTGCGTCATATTATAAAATAGCTCCTTTCTGCAAACCTGCCTGCGAAAGTTTGCTATTAATTATTCTAATGATTCTCTTAATATTAGCCACTCGGCATAACGAGTTCGGCTATGCTTATTTTTAGCACTTATTTTCAAAGTGTTCAAGCCCACTGTCAAGTTAACCATCTTCTTGAATTTACCCTCCTTGTCCAAGACTATCAACTCGCCATTTATCAGCAGTTGTGCCTCTGGCTTTGTCTGACCTATTATTTCCACGCTGGCTTCTTTGGTTCTCAAATTATTACTTGGCTGAGTGATGTCTAAAAATGGTGGAGTAATGATATTGACTATCTCGTAGGCCAAATAAACAAAAAGCATCGAGACGAATAGCCAGACTAAAAACCAGCGAAGAACTTTTGGTTGTAAAATTTTACTGTCTTTCAGTGATTTCTTTTTTTCAGTCTTTGTCTGAACATTAATTTTATTTTTAATATTTTTCTCTAGCTGATAATCAACCAACAGCTCGTTGGCTCCTATGCCATAAAACTTGGCAATGTTTTTGAGCCAAGCTCGAACATAAACATCCCCCGGCAAATTGTCATACTGACCATTTTCTAGATTGATGATATATTTTGTCGGTATGTTGAGCTTCTTGGACAATGCGTCTACAGTAATATCCCTATCAGCTCTTAAATTTTTTAGCTTGTCGGCTATGGTCTGAGCGCGCTTAAGCTCTTTACGTTCAAAGGTGGCCATAGCTTAATAATTTTTATGATCTTGGCTGGCTAGATATTGATCTTCTTCATCTGTGGCGTCTTCATCTTCCTCAGAGTTTGTATCATCGTCTACTTCTTCTTCGTCTAGAGCTGAAGAGAAGTTTTCTTCTAGATCTCCTTGCTTGATCAAAACATCTCTAGCTTTTGATCCATCAGCTGGCCCGACTACCCCCATCTCCTCTAAAATATCTAATAGTCTAGCGGCGCGGGCATAGCCGACACGCAAACGACGTTGCAATAGTGTAGCCGAGGCTTTGCCGGCTTTGACTACAACCTCTTTGGCCTCTTGAGCTAGACCATCATCTTGATTGTCATAAGAGCCACCCATCACTGTTGTGCCACCTTGGCGCTCAGTAACCTTGGGATTGTATTGTGGTTCACCCTGCTCCTTCAAAAAGGCTACTACGTCATTGATCTCTTCATCAGTTACGTAGGCTCCCTGAATACGCCTCAACTTGGAAGCATCTGATGTCATAAAAAGCATGTCTCCTTTGCCTAATAATTTTTCTGCACCAGAAGAGTCTAGTATGGTGCGAGAATCCATAGCTGAAGCCACGGCAAAGGCAATACGCGAAGTGATGTTGGCTTTGATGAGGCCAGTAATGACATCGACTGATGGGCGCTGTGTAGCTAAAATCAAATGAATGCCGGCTGCTCTTCCTAATTGCGCCAAGCTCACCACGGCAGCCTCTACTTCTTTGGCGGCTAGTGACATCAAGGCAGCAAACTCATCAACTATGACCACATAATACGGCAAACGATTGACTATCACTGCCTTGTTATAAGACTCAATATTTCTCTTGTTGGCTGCCTGTAATAATTTATAACGCTCGTGCATTTCGTTGACCACAAAACGAAGAGCATTGATAGTCTTATCTGTTTCATTGATCACTGGAGCTTCCAAATAAACTATATCATTATAGATAGAGAGCTCTACTCTCTTTGGATCAATCAAGATAAACCTCAAATCATCTGGTGAGTTCTGATACATCAGACTCAAAATTATGTTGTTGATACAGACAGATTTACCAGCACCAGTAGAACCAGCTATCAACAAGTGAGGCATGCTGGCAAGATTGGCCATAATGGCCGCACCCGACACGTCCTTGCCCAGGGCAATGCTCAGGTTACTTTTACGCCTAGTATAGGCTGAGCTTTCTAATACATCTCGAAGTTTGACAGTCGATACAGTCTGATTTGGCACCTCTATACCAACCAGTGACTTACCAGGAATTGGCGCTTCCATTCTGATTGGGTGAGCAGCCAGGGACAGGGCCAAGTCATTTTGTAGAGTCAAAACTTGAGACAGACGAACACCTTCGGCTGGCCTCAATGTATATTGGGTCACGGTTGGTCCTACACTAACATCTCCCATGGTGACATCAATACCAAAATTTTCAAAAGTTTTTTGAATCTTCTGAGTATTGGCATCGATATCTCCTGAGTCTGGCTTGGTAGTAGATCTATTCAAAAGATCCATTGGTATAACTACTTTTTTTCTGGGCCTGTGCGTTGGTTCATTGGGTTCATTATCTGTGTCGCCATCTTCTTCTTTTTCAATTTCAATGTTTGTTTCTTCTGCTTTTCTTTCTGGTAGTACTGACTCCTCTGCCACAAACTCTTCTTCAGTGTCTTCTTCATTATCCATATCTGGAGTAGATGGAATAATTTTTTCTTTCAACAAACCAAAGGACCTAGCTCGCGCGCTAATATCTTTGAAAGATGTATTGAGACTGATAAAAATACCGATAATGAGCATGGCCAACAAAACTGCCAATGATCCCCAAAATCCTAAAAAGCCAGAAAATACATAGCCTATGCCATAGCCAAGCGCTCCACCGCCAGTGCCGTTTTGACTAATGTCGGCAAAGCTATAATCTGAAACCAAAAAATTAAATAAACCAGTAAACGATGAGATTAATAAAAACAAGCCCAAGTAGGTTGGAAACTTGAGGCGGTGTCTTTGACTGCGCAAAAGAAAATACCCAAACAACAACAAAACCAAAAT
>CAYRIU010000053.1:0-5722 GCA_964424615.1 uncultured Gammaproteobacteria bacterium
GACAGACAAAAGTAAAGTCAGCTGGATAGAAAAATAGTATTACCCACTTGCCTTTGTAGTCTGATAATTTAATATTTTTTATTTCTTCGTTGTGGAAGGCCTCAGCTGCAAAATTTGGCGCTTTGGCATTTATTTTTGGTGGGCAGTTCCAGCAGGTGTTTTCACCACAACCACATTCACCGCCACAACATTCTTTATCTTCATGCATAATTTTATTGGTTAAGTTATTAATAAATCTATTTGTTTTTTAAATATTCTTCACTGATTTTGTCCCAATTGATGACGGACCACATATTTTCTAGGTATTCAGCTCGACGATTTTGGTATCTGAGGTAATAGGCATGCTCCCAGACATCAAGGCCAAATAGTGGGGTGTAGCCTAGAGTGTAGGGACTATCTTGGTTGGCTGTCTTATCGATGATGAGTTTGCCATTGTCTAGTGACAGCCAGGCCCAGCCAGAGCCAAAGACAGACATAGCCATTTTGGTAAATCCTTCTTTGAAGTTATCAAAACTTTCAAAGCTATCATTGATGGCTTGGAGCAGCTCGCCTTCGGGCATAGCTTTGCCATTTGGCATCATAGTCTCCCACAAGATATTGTGATGGACGTGGCCACCAGCATGGTTTTTGACAGCTAGACGCACATCTTCTGGTATTTGGTCCAAATGACGTAAAATATCCTCAGCACTTTTTTCATACCACTCGGGGTATTTTTCTAGAGCTTTGTTGAGATTGGTGGTGTAGGCGACATGATGCTTGTCATGATGCAAGCGCATTGTTGCTTCGTCGATGAATGGCTCTAGGGCATTGTAGTCATATGGTAAATCTGGGGTTATAAATTGTTTCATATATTTATTGGTTAATTTTTAGCCAAAATATTTTTCGCGATAAAATTTTATTAATTGCTCTATTTCTGGTATGACCTCAGGATTGCCGACACCAGCTTTGGTTTTTTTCTGTACTGCTTCTAGGGTGATAGCGCCTTCTAGTACTGCTTCTTCTATATCATGGTCTGTCACTTGAGCTATTTTATCAATCATGCGAGCTTGCTCTTCGACTATACGATTTTTTTGCTTACTACGCAAGAAGTAATTGTTGATAGCGCTACGCAAAGCTTTGTCGCCCAGTACTGAGCAATGTATTTTTCTAGTTGGTAGGCCTCCGAGCCGTGAGGTGATATCTTGCGGTCTGATTTTGAGAGCTTGTTCTATAGGCATGCCACCATTTTCAGCGACCATGACCGATAGCATGGAGGTAGCGCCAATTGCTGAGGCACAGCCAAAAGTTTGCCACTGCATTTTTTTGATTTTATCATTTTTTTTGTCTACCCAAACCCAGACTTTCATCATATCACCGCAGGCTGGGGAGCCAATCATACCCAAGCCATCATAATTTTTTATTTTACTAGCGTCCATGATTAGATTTTTGGGAGTGAAGAAATGCTCTTTGACTATATCAGAGTAGAGCCAGGACTCTTCGCCACTTTTTGGTACTATATCTGCTTGTGTGGCGACGCTTTTTTTGGCAATCTTTTTTTTCTTTTTAGTATATGTAGACATATAGTTATAGTTTAATAATTTCACGGGGATATTTTTTGATAGAGGAGTGTAGTGTTTTCATATCGACATTGATCGGAGAGACTTGGCGTAGGTATTTGACAATGCCTGGTAATTTTTTGGCCAAGAAAACCAAGTCGTCTTTTGTGGTATCACGACCGAGGGTCAGGCGGAGTGAGCCATGGGCGGCTTCATATGGACGCCCCAAGGCTCTGATGACATGTGATGGTTCTAGATCTTGGGCAGTACAAGCGGAGCCAGTAGATGCCTGGATACCAATCTCATCTAGATATAGAAGCATGGCCTCGCCTTCTATATCCAAGATAGAAATATTGATGTTATTAGCTAGTCTTTTACTAGGATGGCCATTGAGTAAAGTTTTTGGTATGGTAGTTAATAATTTTTTGATCAGCCAATCACGGAGAGTGCTTAAGCGCTTGTTTTCTTTTTCACGATTTTGTTCGGCAATATTGAGGGCTGTAGCTAGGCCTACTATGCCGGGGATATTTTCTGTACCAGAGCGGAGGTTTTTTTCTTGACCGCCACCATCTATCAGAGCTTTGACAGGGGTACCACGGCGTACATATAGGACGCCCACACCTTTTGGTCCGTAGATTTTGCTGCCATTGATACTCATCAGATCCACATGTAGCTTGTCGACATTGAGCTCTTGTGCGCCGGCAGCTTGGCAGGCATCAGTATGTAAAAATATATGAGGTAAGTTTTTTTCTTTGCGTATTTTGTTGATTTTTTCCAAGTTGGCGCCAATCTCTTGGATGGGTTCTATAGTACCGACTTCATTGTTGGCCATCATGATGCTGATCAGGATAGTATTATCTTGGATAGCTGACCACAATTTTTCTTGTATGAGGAGTCCATCTTCATCGACTGGTATCAATGACACCTCATGTCCTTGATTTTTCAAAGTTTGGACAGCATTGAGGACAGCATGGTGTTCAAAATTGCTAGTGATGATGTGGGCGGGCATTAGTCGACTAGCGGCTACTACACCTTTGATAGCTAGATTGATACTCTCAGTACCACCACCAGTGAAGATGACTTCTTCAGGCTGGGAGTGAAATATATTAGCAACCGTGAGGCGAGAGTTGTCTAGTGTATTTTTGGCTTGCTGGCCGATATGGTAGAGACTAGAGGGGTTGCCAAAGTTTTTTGTCCAATACGGGGTCATGGCTTTGACAACTCTAGGGTCAGTCGGAGTAGTGGCAGCGTGGTCTAGATATATATGTTTTTTCATCCGGTTAGAAATTTAAATTATTATATGTTTATTATTTAAGTAAAATTATTGTGGATATTTTTTAATTTGCCAATGTAGTTGTCCGGTGAATTTCTAACCGGATTCATATCCATTTTGTTATGCTAAAATAGGCGCCGATAACATAGGTACCAATACTTTTAAAATTTTGGAGTAAGATTATTTTTTGGGAGGATGAATCTGATTGCCAGCGTCATCATAAATGATGATAGCATTGACTGGGCAGCTCTGAGCAGCTTGTAGAATAATTTTTTCCTCATCACCAGTAGGGTTTTTGATGATAGCAATACCCTGATCGTCCAACTCAAAAGTATTTGGTGCTACAGCCACACAAGAGGCTACACTGATACAGGCTTCACGATCTATTTCTATGCGCATATGTAAGATATTTATATATTATTAATGTACTTTATATCTTAGCACAAATTATAAAAAAAGCCACTATTTTCTTGACAAAAGCATTTTTTTGTGCTAATATTATATATGTAAGGTTTATTTGGCTTCCGCCCATATAGTGGGTGCGAGCCATTTTTTATTAGATAATTTTTCAATTTATGAGCCAACAAGTAAAATCATTTCGTCTTATAGTCAGACCAGGGGACGCTAGACTCAGATCTAGTGACTACTGGGCTATAGTGATTTTATGTGCTGTCGGCAGTGCCACTTTGATTTATATGGTGAGTCAAAAGGTTTAATATATAAAATTAATCATTTACCCTGTTAAATAAATCTATTTTATAGGGTAATAATATAAATATTTGTTTATCGAAAATTAATATATAACTAATTAGCTACCTGGTATAAATTTAATTTTTAAACAAGGTTTAAAAATTATTTAACAGGGTAAAAAATAAAAAAATGGAAGAACAAAAACAAAAATGGGAAATGGAGTCCTGGAAACTCTATACTATTCATGACCATCCTGAAGCGCAAAGTCATGAACATTGGTCGATATTTGCTTTGACTACTTTAAGTTACTTTGTATTACTGACTACTTGGATGACATGATAATTTTTTGGAAATTTAGATTTTAAATATTAAAACAAAAATAAAAATATGACAGCCCTATATTCGTATATTTTATTGCTCTTTAGTTGGGCTACCTTTGCTCTTTATTGCTAATTATTAAATAAATATAAAAATGGAATAAAAATCAGAGGCCTACCTATATAAATAGTTTTTTAAAAAACAACTTTCACCTCTGTGAAGGTTGTTTTTTGTTTGCAAAATATTTTATAGATAATAATCATTATTTCTGATATAATTTACCCAGTGAAATACCGCCCCAAATTTTTGTGAGGCTAGTAATGATGATTTAGTTAATTTATCTTATAAATTATAATTAAATTTTTCATGGCGGTAGTTTCCGCAGTTTATGCGGAAACTATTTCACGGGGTGAATTGTTAAATATATTTTTATATTATGAAGATAAGACAAAATCTCAGTTGGAAAATAGGCGGTGAAGCGGGCTTCGGTATAAAATCAGCTGGCATGATGCTCGCTAAGATTTTTATGAAGACCGGCTATGAAACATTTGACTACACAGAATATCCATCCCTTATTCGCGGAGGACACAACACCTACCAAGTCATGGTAGATATTTTGGAGGTAAATAGCGTTACCAAATCAGTAGATATTTTGGTTGCCTTGAACCAAGAAACTATAGATTTGCATAGAGATGAGCTCAGTGTCGATTCAGTAGTGATCTATGATCAAGATAAAATCAAAAATATCCGCCCCCAAGAGCATGTCAATTTTTTGCCGATTGCTCTGACTACTATAGCCAAGCAGTCTGGCAGTGAAGTGATGCGTAATGTAGTAGCTCTGGGTGCTACTTTAGCTATTTTACAACAACCCAGAAATATAGCTGATCAGGTGATCAGAGAAAATTTTAAAAATAAAGGCACAGAAATAGTCAAAAATAATTTGCAGGCTTTGGCTGCTGGCTACAAGGAGGCCAAGAAAATATTTCACCAAGATTTTATGTGTCAGCTGCCTGTGGTCAAAAAAAATAACAATATTTTGATTGCTTCCAATGAAGCGCTAGCCTTGGGTGCCATAGCCAATGGTTTGAATTTTTATGCTGGCTATCCCATGACTCCATCTTCTACTATTTTGCAGTATGTAGCTCAAGTAGCAGAAAAGACTGGTATCGTCGTCAAGCATGCCGAAGATGAGATATCGGTCATCAATATGACATTGGGCGCTGCTCATGTTGGGGCCCGTGCTATGACTGCTACTTCTGGTGGTGGCTTTGCTCTGATGACCGAAGCCTTGGGCTTGGCTGGTATCACAGAGACTCCAATAGTGATAGTAGATTGTCAGCGTCCCGGGCCAGCCACAGGACTACCTACTTGGACTGAGCAGGGTGACTTGCAGTTTGTTTTGCGAGCAGCTCAGGGGGATTTTCCACGCATTGTCATAGCGCCCGGTGATACTGTTGAGGCTTTTCATATTGGCGCTGAAGCTTTGAACTTGGCAGAGATATATCAGACGCCAGTGATAGTATTGTTAGATAAATTTATATCAGAGGGTAGTAGCACTGTGCCAGAGTTTAGCACTCGTGTCTTGAAAATCAGAAGAGTCAAATTATTAAATCAATAACAGCTCAATAAAATCAAAAAATTTGATCGTTATCGTTTGAGTGCCGATGGTATTTCAGCTCGTAGTTTGCCTGGCATGAAAAATGGTTTGTTTGTAGCCAATAGTGATGAGCATGATTGGTATGGCTATACGGAGGAGAGTTCAGCTAATCGTTTGCAGCAGATGGACAAGCGTGCCCAAAAGTTAAAAACTTTTGCCAAGCTCATGCCCCAACCCTTGGTGCATGGCAATCCCAAAGCCAAGAAAACAGTAGTCATCTGGGGCTCGACCAAGGGACCAGTCCTTGAT
>CAYRIU010000054.1:0-14389 GCA_964424615.1 uncultured Gammaproteobacteria bacterium
TAGCTTGCACCTTGTCAGCTTTAGTAAATGCTCTGGTAAATAACGGCCAAACTGGTTTCATAACTTTTTCAATACAGTTTGTAGGATCTCCCTCCTGTAGAGTCAGAAAATATTTTACTTTGGGATGAGCGAGCTTAAAAATAGCAGCCGGTACGCCAGCGGAGTGAGCCATCATGGCCCAGACAGCATCATATTTATATTTTCTGTGTAGCTGATTAGCTTTTACAGTTGCCAAAAATTGGTACAGAGGTTTATTGAGATCCAAAGGCATTTTACCCAAGTCCTCAAAACTTGGATTTTTTTTGGTCAAACCAATTCTATGCACCAAGACATTGTCAATTTTTTCTGTTTGTTGAAGTTCAGAATTATAGCGCAAAGTGACCATATGAAACTCAATGTCGCTAGCATCAATGCGATCAGTTATTTCTTTGATCGCTGCTTCAGCACCAGAGGTTTGGTTGGGGTAGTAGGTAAGGGAAAAGATTAAAATGCGTTTCATATTATTTTTTTATATCAGCAATATATTTTTTTAAAGTATATTTTTGTTTCCAGCCAAGTTTTTTGATTTTTTTTGCATCAACTGCTTCAGTGGAGCGACTAATTTTTGTTTGGGGTAACATTTTTATTTTGCCACCCAGCATATTGGCTACTTCTAAAAGTGAATATGTTTCTTTAGCGCAAATACCATAATTGTCGCCATGTCCCCTTTGACCAGCTAAAATAATTCCAGCTACCGTGTCATAGACATGGGTAAAGGCGCGAGTCTGAGTGCCTGGTTTTCTGACTTCCAGGGGTTTGCCTTGTCTGTATTTATTGATAAAAGTACCAATCACCGTGCCATAGGCGCCAGTAAACTGGCCAGCACGTTCGCGTGGACCATAGACATTATAAAAATAAACCGTGGCATAGTCCAAAGAATACCAGTGACTGTAATTTTTTATTAACTCGGAATTAATTGCTTTGGCCCAAGTGTATGGTGCTAGGTCACGAGAATAAAATTTTGTAGAAGAGCCAGCATAAACTAATTTACATTTTGTCTGGCGCCAAAATTCTAAGACCCCCAAAGTACCAGCAATGTTTAAGTCCCAGACAAGTTTTGGCTCATCTAAGCTAGCAGCCACGCGAGAATATTCGCCCAGGTGATAGATGATGTCTGGTTTTACTTTGATGTGTTTGGCAATATCTTTGGTGTGACCCTTGATGTATCTAGCTCCTTTGATATGATTTTTGCTAGTACCAGTAAAATAATTGTCCAGAGAAATGACCTGGTTGTTTTTATTTTTGACTAGCTCCTCGATCAGATGTGAGCCTATAAAACCAGCTCCGCCAGTGACCAAAATTATTTGTGTTTTTTTAGACATTTTTAATTGCTTTTAAGCTTTTAATATAGTAAGATTATCTCAAAATGATGGTAAAGTCAAAGTAAAATTAAGATAAAAATGAGATGCTAATCAGGTATTTTAAGGAGAATAAAGGACAAATGTTGCGCTATGGCACGGTGGGAGCTAGTGGCGCAGTTATTGATTTGTTGTCCCTATATTTTTTGACCGAGTTGGCTCATTTTTATTATTTATTTTCAGCTACCATAGCTTTTATTATATCAGCATCTTTTAATTTTTATTTGAATCGCGTCTGGACTTTCAAATCATTTGCTAATCCAAAAAGGCAACTGGTTATTTTTTTATTCGTGTCTCTCAGTGGTCTATTTTTGAATAATAGTATTTTGTATTTTTTGGTAGAGTGGCTACATGTTTATTATATGTATGCCAAAATAGTAGCCATTGGCTTGGTGACAATTTGGAATTTTTTGTGGAACAAATATTTAACTTTTAAAGTAAGATAATTTTTATATGAATGAATCAAAATTTGCTAGTGCTTTGCTAGAGCCAGAAGTAAAGAAGGCTGCTAGCGTCGTAGAATTTCAAGATATGCATCAGGGTAGACATAGAGTTGTGCACCCAGAGATTGTCAGTTCTATAGACAATATAATCAAAGAGTCGGATATGGTAGAGATTAGTAGTTTGAGTCAAGTAAAACATCTTGTCTTTGGTGATTATCTCAAACGCATAGGTGTATCTTACGGTGAGTATTATAAGGCGGTCAAAATTGCACCAGACAAAGATCAGAATGAAATATTAGCCACTCTACACCAAGAAGCAATAGACAGGAGAACCAAGGCAGCTATTCGTAAGCATCAAGAATACACTAGAGAAAGTGCCAACCGTGACAATCTACAACAAGAAACAGCTAAAGATCATAGTTATATTTTTTTGAAAACTATCAATGACTTGGGTGTTGATGGCTTGGGTGCAGAGCTAGTACCAGAGCAATTAGATTATCTAGATGGCATAGACGAAATGTTGACTCTGGATCATGAATCTTTAATCAGTGACGGTGAAAAAAGAGGAGGGACAATACATTTTGGTATACAAAGATCTTTTAAGGATAAAGGTAAAGAAGTAGCCGGCGATCCTATTCGTTTTATTCCAGAGAAGCCAGAGATTGGTGTATTGTTTAGAATTTTTATCAAGGAAAACCTCAGTGATTATATTGATGAAAAAACGGGTGACAGTATTTGGCAAAAACTTTTGGACATCAGGACTGCCAAGGCTAGAGCTAGTGGCGTGGATCCTCAGGAATTTGCCAAGACTCAGAGAAATCAAGGATTAGCATCGGTAGACAAGGCTTTACCAGGGGGCATCAAGGAACAAATTCGTAGAGTAAAAAATGTTTTACAAAGCGCCAAAGATCAGTTGCAAGCATATATAGATTCACCAGATTTTCATCGTCAATCCAAAGCAGTCCAAGAGCAGTTACGCAGTGGTTTGGAAAAAATGAAAATAGAAGATTTTTTGGTAGCTCTAGATGAGCTAAAAAATTAATTTTTTTAACAAAAGGAAAAGGAGCTTCGCGTGGCGAAGCTCCTTTTAGTCAGGGGCGCTAGCGGGTCTATTCTTTGATCATAGCCCGCAGCTTGGCGATCTCGATGAGGTGGACATCTTTCTCATCCCAGACCACCATCTGGATAGCGATGGTGTCCGGAAAGTGTTCGGAAATGCCAGCCTCGATGAAAGTGATGAACTGATCGAACTCATATGTTTCGAAAGCCTCGTTGAGTGCGGCGACCAGATCATCATTGTCCAGATTTTCCGGGAATTTGTTGATAATTTCCCGCAAGATTTGGTCCGGTGATTTTATCACTTTACCCAAGGCCCAAGCCCCCTTGTTTTGGGTTGGTTGTTCAGAGTTCAATATTTTATATCATATTATTATTATTTTGTCAATAAGGAAAGAGCCCTACATCATTGATGATGGAGGGCTCTTTATTGCTATTGCCAGCGATGAGGGCAGACTAGTGCTCTAGTCGGCGTTGCAGGCGAGCATTGCGCGCATCACCCCATTCCTCCCAAGCAGCCGCACGTAGGTGACTGAGTTCGTAGGTGTAGGCTGAAAGATCGAAGTTACTAGCCTGGATGTCGCGGACTAGATTTTGCAAAGCTCGGCGGAAGGAGTTTTCGAGCTGGACACGCGTAGCTTCATCTGGTCCGAATACCAGCTTGCCGAGGCAATCCTCGATGCTGGTAGCAGGATTAGATCCAGACTGTACGCTGTGCACGAAAATCTCTAGTTCATACTGAATATGGTCACGCGAAATGGCAGTGGATTGGGCCATATTTTTTTCATCAGTAGTCACTATGGAATAGTTGATACCCGTGACGCTGTCAAATATTTCCGCACTGACGGCGCCAGAGGGATCACCATAGTAGAAGATGTAGTGATCACGTTCCGTTGGAGTCATGCCCTCGCCAGCGCCATAGCTGGACGGTGAATTATAGATCCGCAGAGGACCATCGAATAGTTCTGGACTTTGTGCAGACAGCTTGAGCTGTTCAGCGATGTATGATCCGGGCGGACAGAAACCCCACTCCTGGAAGAAGTTGCGGGCGATACTCACGACGTCATGCATGTAGCCAGACTTCAGGGCGACACGGTCGATGTCGTGACGCGAGAAGTCGCCTGCCTGGGCGACAGAGCACGCGATGGTCAGCATGAACAGTACAATGGTTAGAAGTTTTCTCATGGTGGGATCCTTTCAGTTGGTGGTGGCGGTGGTGGACAGAACATTTGAGTGGAAACACTTCCTCTCAAAACAGCTTATATTATACCTTGATTATATTTTTGTCAAAAGAAAAAAGGAGCCCCGCGGCGCGGGGCTCCTAACTCAGCTTGTCGGCATTTGAGCCAACAACTTGAGATCATCCAAGGTCAGGGAGACGATCTCTAGACCAACCTTGTCGACCCTGATGTCGAAGAGCTGGCTGGTCTGTCTGTAGACGATGTCAACGAGTAAGGTGGAGGGGTGAAACTCCTTGTACAGCTGCAGGGCAGCGTCCAGTTCGACGAAAGCCTTGAATCGACTGTCGCACTCGACGATGTCGGCCGCCTTGATGACGGTCTGCAATTCGACGATGACCGCAAGGTCAAAATCATCCAACAGCTGTCCGGAGTTGGACATTTTTTTCAGAGTTGCTTTGTGCATACCTCTCTTCCCTTTCGTTGTGTAGCCAGTGTAGGCTACTGCCTTGTGCAATGTGCGCCTCGAACGATTATTTATATTATATTATAGATATTTTGTCAATAAAAGAGCCCCAAACGGCAGGACTCTTTTTTGTTAAATCATTTTTTTGAATTGCTCGACCATGGGCACTGGATCAGGATCAATATTATATTTTTGGGCTAAATAATATGAGGTCCAATCAGCTAATAGCATATTATCAAATATTGCCTGCCAACGATTTTGTCCACGCAGAGGTATTGATATTTGTGGTAGTTCTTCTTTTTTGTATAGTTTTTTTATGACTTTCAATCTCTGGTTTATTTGTGGGTGATCATGGGAATCTTCTAGATAGATAATAGAAAAATGATTGGATAATTTTTTGGTTGAATCATTACGATCAAAGCCTGTCATTTCATTGTGGTTGAGCTCTGGTAAGACATTGTAAAAAGCTGGGATCTTGGTGTTTTCGTTGAATTTTATTTTCCAAGTAAAAGCTAAACTAGTATTTTGACGTGAGGCATAAATAATTGGCACGTGATTAAATAATTGCTCGGCCATTTTTTTGCCATTGCTTTGTTGTTTGTTACTCTTGAGATATTTTGATAATTCAAAACTTTCTTTTAGCATCTTTGTCTCACCCATAGCCAGGAGCAATGCTCTGAGATTGAGGCCAATAGCCTGACGTGGTTGCATGTGCCAGTCTGGTATCTGTATATATGGTAGATTTTTTTCTTTGGCTATTTTGATGAGTTGACCACCAGTAGCGATGACCAAAATATTTAATTTATTTTTTATGGCTAGCTGCAAACCACTGATGACTTCTTCGGTATTGCCGGAGTAGGAGTTGGCGATTATTAAATATTTTTTTAGTTTAGACATGGGCCAAGTTGGCAAGTCATAATCTTGGTGTACGTGAATGTTCAGGTCAGGTTTGATAGCTAGTAGTAAGTCAGCGGCCAAGTGTGATCCACCCATACCCAAGACTACAAAGTCTTTGGCCTTTTTAAAATATTTTTTATTTTCAATTTTAGCTTGGTAGGCAAATTGTTCAGGGAATTTTTTGATAGCATCTAGCATATGTTTATAAAATATTTTTAATAGTAGAAATAATGTGCTCTTGGCTTAGACCGTATTTTTTGTATAGCTCATCTGGCTTGCCAGATTCACCAAAGCTATCATCAACCCCCATAATTTTCATCGGTACTGGATAGTTCTCAGCTAGCATTTCGGCTACAGCGCTACCCATGCCACCATGTATTTGATGATCTTCTATGCTTACTACTTTTTTGGTTTTTTTGACGGATGCCAAAATAGTTGTCTTGTCTAGCGGTTTGATGGTGTGACAATTGATGACTTCAATACTGATGTTTTCATGAGCTAATTTTTTGGCTGCCTCCAGAGCCTCATAGACCATAGGACCACAAGCAATCACAGTGACATCTTGGCCTTTTTGTAAAATATTAGCTTGACCAATTTTGAAAGAGCTTTTATCAGTAGTGACAAGCGGAGTATTTTGTCGAGCCAGTCTCAAATATACTGGGCCCTTGTAGGCTACAGCAGCAGCTATAGCTTTTTTAGCTTCATTATAATCAGCTGGTGCAATGACTACTAGGTTTGGTAGGCAACGAGTGATGGCGATATCTTCTAGAGCTTGATGAGTAGCTCAATCTTCACCAGCACCCAGGCCAGTGTGGGAGCCTATGATTTTGACATTGGCTCGGGAGTAGCAGACACTGACTCGCAATTGATCCCAACTTCGTCCTGGAGAGAAGGCAGCATAACTAGCAGCGATAGCGGTCTTGCCAGAGAGAGCAAGGCCGGCCGCAACGCCCATCATATTTTGTTCAGCGACACCGACCTCTATGAATATTTCTGGAAATTTTTTGGCAAATTCCATGACGCGAGTTGATTCTGCTAAATCGGCAGAGACTACCACTATATCTTTGTTTTTTTTGGCTAAAGACAAAAGAGCTTCACCAAAACCATCACGAGTTGATTTTTGTTTTAATTCTTGAGCCATATTTATCCAGTTAGAAATTTATTTTTATTTTATAAATGAATGTCGTATTTTTGAAGCGTCTATTATTTTACTTTGTTTTTTACATCCAGTGGTTCTGAATTTCTAACTGGATTTATATCGTCTGTCTTAATTCACGGAGAGCTTTTTCTGCTTGCTCTTGGTTTGGCGCCTTACCGTGCCACTCATATTTATTTTCCATAAATGATACACCTTTACCGGGTATTGTTTTGACTAGAATAGCTATTGGAGCGGAGTGATAGTTTTTGGCTCGGGTGATGGTCGATATGATGTTGTTGTAATCATGACCTTTCATATCTAGAACCCTCCAGCCAAATGATTCATATTTTTTGCGCAGAGATAAAAGTGGCATGATATCTGGTGTGCGACCGTCTATCTGGATGCCATTGCAATCAACAATATTTATCAAGTTGTTTAGTTTGTATTTGTTGGCTGTCATGATAGCTTCCCATAGTTGGCCTTCATCGTGTTCGGCATCACTAGTGATGCAAAATATATGGTAGCTAGCTTTGTCTATTTTAGCAGCTAGAGCCATGCCTACAGCTTGTGAAATACCTTGTCCTAGTGGACCGCTAGAGTTTTCTACTCCTGGCAAAGATAGATTGTGCGGATGCCCCTGGAGGCGACTATTTATTTTTCGCAAAGATTTGAGCTCGACTAGTGGAAAATATCCAGCCCGAGCTAATGTAGCATAAAGCACTGGACAATAATGACCACAAGACAGAACTAGTCTATCTCTGATGGGCGATGATGCTTTGTGTGGCGTATGATTTAATATTTTAAAATATAATATTGTAAAAATATCAGTCATACCCAAAGCTCCAGCCGGATGTCCAGAGCCAGCACGCAACAGTACACTGATAATATCCTGTCTGATTTGATTAGCAGTTTTTTTTAGCTCGTCAATTGTTTGTTTTTGTTTGGTCATAACTAATACTAGTTTATCATATTTATGGTTTAAAATAAATAAAAAATACTCACCCAAGATCCCGTAGGATTTGCGCTTGGGTGAGTATGTAATCGCACCAGTGTAGTGCCTTAGTGAAGGTGTACTTCTCGAATTTCCAATAGGGGGATATCTTCGGTCTGTCCGTCTGGCAAGCAAATGTGGAAGCTGCAATTCTGTGGATTGAAGTAGAGCACCCGAGGTTCATTGAATTGTATGATATCCTCAATGGCGGTTCTCGTGACGATCATCATGATCTTGTCAAAGTTTGCCAGCAACTTATCTTTCAAGGCGGCTTGTTCTGGCGTGAGTTCTCGCATTGGCACTTTGCACCTCCCTTGAGTTTGAATCATGACTAAAGAACGGGGAGCTAAATTTAACCGATTTAGTCATATTTGTCAATTTTAAAACCCCCATTATTTATTGGATAGCAGGGGTTCATTTTGATGCTATATTATATTTTCTTTTTAGTGACAATATAGCTACCTATCAGTAGGCCAGCCGCAGTGGCAGTAGATAGTAGACAATATTGACAGAAATATTTTAGGACAAAAGCTTGGATGTACAAGAGCCACAAGGAAAAAGCAAAAGCCAGCCAGGGTAATATCTTGATGGCAAGTTTAGCTATTTTATTTTTTTGGGACAAATAAAATATGATGGCTATCAATATAATAAAATAATAACTGACACCCAGTAGTGATATTGGTATAGATTTTATATGTGAGTAGCTACTCAACATAACTTCTTGGCAACCCTCTATGATAGAACAACTGATGACACCCTTGTAGTATCTACTGGTTAAATACAGAGCGTCGCTTAAACCAACAAGACTCAAAAATATCATTATGTAATAAATATATTTTGGACTACTTGTTTTTTCTATATTTATAGATTCATTATTTATTTCACTCATGACTAATATATTATCACTGGCTTATTTTAAAATCAATAAAAAATCCAGCCCCGTCCGCCATCCACCAATTGGCGGAGACGGACGGGGCTGGATGAGAGATATATTAAATTATTGCAACAAGCTATCCAATATTTTTTTGACTTCAGCTAGAGGGTAGGCTCCATTGATAGCAATTTTTTGATCACCCATCAATACTACGCTATATGGTGTGCCCTGTGCTCCGGCAGCTTGAGCCTGACCAGCGTGGTCAGAGACTTTGTTGGCATATTTACCAGAGTTTAGACAGTCATTGAATTTATTACTATCAAGGCCAAGGCTTTTTACCACATCGCCCAATTGAGCAACTGTAGGTTTATTGCTGACGTATAGTTTGTCCATAAAGGCCCAGACTTTGTCATTGCCACCTTGCTCACCAACACACTCTATAGCTTCGGCTTTCTTTTCTGCTTCAGGATGTAGAGAGGTGAGTGGGAAATGGCGATAACCCCATTTTACTTTGCCGTTATAATCTTTCATGATTTGTTGCATGGTGTCATGAAATTGTTGGCAGAAAGGACAGTCGGCATCAGAAAATTCTATGATACTGATTTTAGCCTTATCACTACCAAAGACCCAATCATCTTTGGTCAATGGGTTGATGGTGATTTCAGCAGCTGGTTGATTGCCATTATTGTTGGCACCGTTACCTTGGTTATTGACTATATTATTGTTATTGTTGTTGTTATTGTTATTGGCCAATCCCTTAACATCGAATTTGCCAAGCAATAAGACAATAAAGCCAATAATACATACAGAGGCCACACCAATAAATATTCCTAGCTTGAAAGCGGAACTGGATGGCATGCTGTCAATCATTCCTTTATTTTCGCTCATATTTTTTTGTTTAGTTAATTATTATTTTTTAATAAAGTTAATGAATTATATCAATTTATAAATCTTGTGGCAAGTTTTGATTTTTTTGTTTTGGACTATTTCATAATCAGTCTCTAGACCTACTTTAATACTCACTATTTATATTATTTTGTAGATATTTTGATCATATATTTTGTATTTTTCACTGGCTTATTAGATAAGGCGTTTATGGCCTGGGTGGTGGTGTAAGGATTGACAAAAAAGCTAATGTATGCTATCATATTGAATCCCTTAATACGGGGTTTTTTAATAGAAAAATATGACTAAAATTTCACCTAAAATCTATAGTTTTTTGGACCTAGGTAAAAAGGTCTCAAAAAAGCACGCTAAAAGCATAGTTTTGATGGTTTTGATGGTAATGTTTTTCTTTCCACAAGCCACCAAATCAGAAGAGCCTGGCAAGGAGCCAGTGATTGGTCCAGTGGTCAAAGAAAAGATTTTTGCTTATCGCGAAGGTTTAGATGAGTCTAAAATTGTCAAAAAAGAACCACGTAAAACTATGGTCATGACAGTCACTGCTTATTCTAGTGAACCTGGTCAGACAGACGACACTCCTTTTATCACTGCCTTTGGTACCCATGTCCGTGATGGTATCGTGGCTACCAATTGTTTGCCAAAAGGCACTATCGTTCGTTTTCCAGATGTCTATGGTGACAAAGAGTTTGTGGTAGAAGATAGAATGAATGCCAGATATTATTATCGTATGGATATCTGGATGGCCGAAACTCAAGATGCTATTAATTTCGGTGCCAAAACTTTGAAAGTAGAGATTTTATAAAATAAATTATAAAAATATATAAATCAGCCCCACATTATGGGGCTGATTTATTTTTGACAAAACAACCCATATGTTTTAATATTTTTTTGCCACTGAGGCAACAGGGTCTCTAATTCTATGATTGGTCTAGCCGGTCCTCCCCACCCAAAAAGAAAAAAGAGGTCTGCGGTCTAGCAATCTAGTTTACAGGTCTCTCTGGCGACGATCGGGCCACCTCCCAGAGGTGGCCTTTTCTTTTTGACAAAATTATAAAATTGTCTTAATATGTAGTGTTTTCCAGCGAACCTTTCATTACCATCAACAGGCTTGGAGGTAGTGCTTATGAACGGTGCGATTCATGGTGCCAAACCTCGCCATCTTTTGGATTGGCTGTTCTGGTCAATCCTCCAGAAGACCTGGGAAAAGTGGTTCAAGAAGAATTCACACTGGTGGCATTGGCGCACTTTCAGTGGGGAAGTTCAATCTCCCATTGAAATTCTGGGTGACAATTCAGCCACCACCAGCGTGGCGCTTGGCACCAATTTTCGTTGGCAACGAACAGCTACGTTGGCCTTGGTACCGGAGCAAGCTCATTACCAATACCGCATTGGCTTTCGTGATGAGAAGCTTGGTCTGTGCCAGCTCTGCTCGGTTGTTGTTAGCGGAGAAGTGAATGTTTTGCGTGGTCCGCGGACAGTAGAATTCTTTGCCGTTGATAAATACGGATATCCTCTCAGGTTACGAAGGCTCAGGTGGGGCAGGCGTTGCAACATCGGCAAGCAAGAAGTTCTACTCTAGGTAAGTTGCTAGAGGGCAAGTATTTGGGAGCTCTTTTTGGCCTAGGCCAGGGGCTCCCAAACCCTTATTTTTAGGCCTCTTTAGGGATTTGACAAGCTTTCAATTTTAGTATATAATGTCGACACCGTTAAAAAAGGGTAAATTATTAACCAAATAAACAACTAATTTATTTAAATGTTTAGCCAGTTATACAACTTAGAAGCGTAAAGGATTTTAAGTACAGTAGAGCTGACTTGAAGTCCGCTGGTAGCGGATTTTTTAGACCAAAAATTTAGTAGCTAGCAAGTAGTTTTTAAAAGGTAGGCCTCTGAGCGACCGTTTAAAAACTACTTAGTGGCTGCCAAAGCCAAAATGTAGTTTGACAATTGAATAGGTAAAATTAGAGTAATACAAATGAGAAATCAGACGTATTGTAATTATATATAAAATATACAAAAAAACTATCAAAAATTTTCAGAATTTTTGGTGGTTGCTACAAAGAGTATATGGTGGATGCCTTGACATCAAAAGACGATGAAGGACGTAGCAATCTGCGATAAGCTTTGGGGAGGTGATAAGCAACCTTTGATCCAGAGATTTCCGAATGGGGAAACCCTTCCACTGGAAGAGTGGAAACCACTAGCTGAATACATAGGCTAGCTGGAGACAACCCGGAGAATTGAAACATCTTAGTACCCGGAGGAAAAGAAAGAATTAATGTACTAATTAAAATTAGGGGCAAATTTATTTGTCTTTAGTTTTAATTAGTATCTCGATTCCCTGAGTAGTGGCGAGCGAAATGGGAATAGCCTAAACTTTAGATAAGATAAACTACTTTGAGTTTTTGCCGCAAGGTGAGGACAAGAGGTAATGCAATGACCGTGAGTCTAATGCTTATTTAGGGTGTCAGAAGAGGTTATCGTTTTGGAACTTACGGATCCAGAGTGTGCATTAGTAGTTGTTTAGCAGAGCGGTCTGGAAAGGCCGACCATAGAAGGTGATAGTCCTGTAAGCGAAAAACAACAACAACACTAGATAATTTTCTTGAGTACTACGAGGCCGGAGAAACCTTGTAGGAAGTTAGCGTCACTATGCGCTAAGGCTAAATACTTTTGGTGATCGATAGTGAACAAGTACCGTGAGGGAAAGGTTAAAAGCACCCCGAGAGGGGGATGAAATAGTTTCTGAAACCATATACTTACAAGGAGTCGAAGACCTATGATTACGTTCGCGTAATAATGGTTAACGGCGTGCCTATTGAAGAATGAGCCAACGAGTTAGCTATATGTAGCTTATTTAACTCCTTCGGGAGGAAGGTACAGTGAAAGCGAGGATTAATAGTCCGTAACAAACTTTATACTTTGTTCACTTTAGTGAACAGGGTTTAAATTTTGTGGGCTGCATATACTAGACCCGAAACCGGGTGAGCTTACCATGAGCAGGGTGAAGCGGCAGTAACATGCCGTGGAGGCCCGAACCCACTAGCCGTGCAACACTAGGGGATGACTTGTGGTAAGAGGAGAAATTCCAATCGAACTCGGCAATAGCTGGTTCTCCTCGAAATAGTTTTAGGACTAGCCTTGTCTGTTAAGTCTTGGTGGTAGAGCACTGGATAGGGTGGGGTGGCATTGCGTCCATACCCGCCTTAATCAAACTCCGAATGCCCAAGATGTATTTGACAGGAGTCAGACCGTGGGGGCTAAGCTCCACTGGTCAAAAGGGGAAAAGCCCAGATCCCAATCTAAGGTCCCTAAATTTATGTTAAGTGTCAAAGGTAGTGTTATAACTTATACAACTAGGAGGTTGGCTTAGAAGCAGCCATCCTTTAAAGATAGCGTAATAGCTCACTAGTCAAGTTGTTTCGCGCCGAAAATTTAACGGGGCTAAAACATAATACCGAAGGTGGGAATTTATTATCTTTATTGATAATGAGTGGTAGAGGAGCATTCTATACTGCGTTGAAGTAGTACCGTAAGGAGCTATGGAGTGTATAGAAGAGAGAATGTTGGCATGAGTAGCAACAATCGGGGTGAGAATCCCCGACACCGCAAACCCAAGGTTTCCTGGGCAATGAGAATCAACCCAGGGTTAGGCAATCCTAAGGCGAGGCCGAAAGGCGTAGTCGATGGAAGAGCAGGTTAATATTCCTGCCCTACTGCTATTTTTCAAGGGGGGGACGCAGGGTGAAGCTGATCACGTTATTTGGTTATGAACGTTGGTTATCAATGGGTGTGCTTTAGGTAAATCCGGAGCACATCAGCCCATTATAAATCAGAAGATTGCGGCTTCGGCCAAAGTCAACGATCGGGGACACACTGCCAAGAAAAACCTCTAGAGCTAAGATAGGAGAAACTGTACCGGAAACCGACACAGGTGGGTGAGGAGAGTATCCTCAGGTGTACGAGAGAAACTTCCTTTAGGAACGCGGCAAAAAAGCGGCCGTACCATAGGGATAAGGCCTGCCCGCGTTTACGCGGGCCGCAGCGAAAGACTTCGAGCGACTGTTTAACAAAAACTTAGGTCCCTGCTAAAGCGCAAGCTAATGTATAGGGGCTGATGCCTGGCCAGTGTCAGAACGTTAAGGGGACGCCTTCACGGGTGGAACCGAAGCGCTGATGAACGCCGGCCGTAACTATAACGGTCCTAAGGTAGCGAAATTCCTTGACGGGTGAGTTCCGTCCTGCACGAATGGCATAACGACTTGAAGACTGTCTCAAGGAAGTACTCGGCGAAATTGCAATACGAGTAAAGATGCTCGTTACCCGTAGCTAGACGAAAAGACCCCGTGAAGCTTTACTACAATTTGGTATTGATTTAAGGGCGTACTTGTTCAGGATAGGTGGGAGACTTTGAAGCCGAGACGTTAGTCTCGGTGGAGTCACCGTTGAGATACCACCCTTGTGCGCTTTTAAATCTAACTCTCGACCGTTATCCGGTGAGAGGACAGTATCTGATGGGTAGTTTAACTGGGGCGGTTGCCTCCCAAAATGTAACGGAGGCGTTTACAAAGGTTGGCTTGGTCCGGATGGAAATCGGACTGGACGTGCAAACGCAAAAGCCAGCTTTACTGAAAGGGCTACCACCCGATCAGTCGCGAAAGCGGAAGTTAGTGATCCGACCGTACGATATAGGACGGCGGAAGCTCAACGGATAAAAGCTACTCCGGGGATAACAGGCTGATCGCGCCCAAGCGTCCACAGCGACGGCGCGGTTTGGCACCTTAACATATCGGGGTGCACAAACAGTGATGTTTTTCCCAATTACTTTTCGTCAAAATTGTTTAATTAAGATAGAATCAGAGACCAAAAATTCGGCTTATAACGGAGAACCCGTCAGTGATACCACATCACCCGGCAACCCCGTGGGAAGTCAGCTAACAAGCTTGACCCCGTAACGACTGACCCGAAAGGGAAGACTTGTAACTGGTAATGCCAGTACAGGTAACACGCCGACTCTTGTAAAGTCAAAACTGAGATCATGCCGGTCAC
>CAYRIU010000055.1:0-8883 GCA_964424615.1 uncultured Gammaproteobacteria bacterium
GCTTGGCTAACATCAATGGCTGTCTTGGTGTTTTTGGCAAAAAAAAGTTTTTCTACTACTACTAGGTCTGGCTGATATTCTGCTATCAGCTCGCTCGCCTCCTGATATATCTCCAATAATCTATCAGAAAAATCCTTGTCGGCACTAGTCTTGATACTACCACAGGTCAGATACTGTAGCTTGCGATCCTCACTACAAATAATACCGAAGCCAGTATCAGCAAATCCCGGATCAAATCCTAAAATAGTTATTTTGTTGGTCATGCTTTATATATCAGCATTGATATAGAGATTGTTGACATCGTCCATCTCATCGAGCTCATCCAATAGTTTAATCAACTTTTCACTATCTTGCACTTCTACTTTATTTTTTGGCACATAGACTATTTCTGAAGAAGCGATATCAAAACCACCAGCTTGTAAATCATTTTTGATCCTCTCTAGATCATTTATCTCCGTCAATAATTTGACAGTGTCGTCACTGACAATATCCACCACACCCATCTCTATGAGCTGCAGCTCTTCTTGTTCGTTTAACTTTTCTTTACGCAAGGTGATCTCCCCTCTGATATCAAACATCCATAGAACACTACCAGATCCGGCTAGACTACCATCGTATTTAGCCAAGACATGTTTCAAATTGGCTACTGATCTATTTTTATTATCCGTAATAGCCTCTATGAGTATAGCTACACCCTCGGGACCGTAGGCCTCATACAGCAAATTTTCAATATTGTTCTCGCCACCAACACCACTAGCCCTCTTGACGGCCCTCTCGATGTTGTCTTTGGGCATATTGAAATCCCTGGCTTTGTCGATAGCAATGCGTAGTTTAAAATTGGAATCTGGATCAGCGCCACTCCTAGCCGCTATAGTGATGTTTCTAGATAGCTTGGTGAATAGGTTGCCACGCTTGGCATCTACAGCTGATTTGGCCCTTTTGGTTGTTGCCCACTTGGAATGTCCACTCATAAAAAAGTAAATATAATCATTAATTTATGTAAGTATCTTAACAATATTAAGGTAAAAAATCAACCGCTTTTACTTATGCACTTGACTTAGTTTTTAGATAATAATAAACTAGAAACAGATATAGATTCCTTCCTCACTGTGGGCCATCACATGCCCAAACACAATATCTCCGCGCCCATGCCTGGCGGAGATATTTTTATTATCGACGTCCTGAGGGGGCTCGAATGGACGGAGATATTTTTCTTTATTATTTATTTTTTTTCTGATAAAATTGACCCATGTCTGATGGGCAAAAATGGCTAAATTGAAAGAGGCTACAATATGGATCTAATAGAAAAAACACATAATCATCATAGGCACCCCTGGGAGCTATCGCGTAGCTACTCTATTTTAAAGTTTCTACAAAAAAATAATAAAGACACAAACTATGCCGACCTTGGTGCTGGCGATCAGTTCTTTACCACCAAATTAAAGACCATTACTGGACAAAAAATATACGCCGTAGATACCGCTTACCCCGAGCAACAAAGCATTGCTGATGGTATAATCAGTTTAAGTGACATTACCCACCTAGAAGATGCCAGTGTGGACTACTTTGTAGTCATGGATTTATTAGAGCATATAGAAAATGATGAGTACTTTTTGAATCTGATAGCTGATAAATTAAAGCCGGGTGGACACATCCTAATAACCGTACCCGCTATGCAGCTAATATTTTCATCACATGATGTGTTCCTGAAACACTATCGTCGTTATAATAAAAAACAACTAAAAGAAAAAATTAGTCGCTATTTTATTGTCGAAAAAAGTTTTTATTTTTATAGTTCTCTTTTGTTTTTGAGAATAGCTATGCTTTTATTTGAAAAGGTGAGTAATAAAAAATTTAAAAATGTGGGTGTCGGATTATGGAAATATAACGAGACATCTTTGATAACCCGTTTTTTCTATACTCTACTTAACATAGACTTTTGGATTTGCAAAACATTAAATGCTATTCACATTAATTTACCAGGATTATCTTTGTTGGCCATAGGGACAAAGAAAAGACATGGTGACCAATAATTCCCGACTATTGTTTTATCTTCTGTCTTGGGAAAACTACACTACCTTTTATCGATGGTTCTATATTATTTAAATCACCTAGGGTCTTTTTAGATTCATAGTGATAAATCTCGAATGAATCAACGGTGTTATTAATATAGTAATAAACGACTGGCGCTTTGCCAGAATTTTTTTGATCCAAAGAGTAAAGTCCATAATCAAATGGCAAGTCCCAGTATTCAGCACCTTGATAAAATCTAACCAGATAATTATTGGAATTTATATTATTATACGTAATCTTTAGTGTTTTGCTATCAAGCTCACCATTCTCGACAGACCAATCTTTTATAAAATTATTATTGTCAAAATCAATAGGTATTAAATCAAAAAATGGTAGTGATTCTTTCTTGGCTATATCATTATTCTGCCATAAAAAAATATTATCGCGTACGCTAATGAGACTATAGTCACCCAGTGTTTTTAGCCATTGGTCCGGCATGTGTAGCGGATCTGCTCGTCTCCATAAATATCCAGCATTGCGATCACTGATGGTGATTAAAAATTGACTCATATCAAACAAAATATAATCAACCCTTGGTAAAATAAAATCGCGTTCTGCAAAGGCAGACTTACCATAATACACGTAGTCTATATTATATAACTCGCGTCTTAAACTAAGTGCTGGCATCAGAGACGGATCCGTACAAACAGATGCATCCGCGGGGATTGCATCAATGATTTTTTTTCTATTTGTGTGCTGATTGACTATATAATCTTTACTGATAATTTTTACCAGTGGGGAGACAAAAAGTGGGAAAAATAAAAAAGAAAAAATAAATAATGATACAAAAAATAGCTTATGGTTATACATCCACAAAAAATTTTTACCAATTTTTTTGCTTAGTATAGCCCAAAGTCCCGCGATATAGGCTATATATACACCGGGCAACAAAATCATCGAATAGTGTGTATATATATGAGCAGCACCAAGGCCCTTGCTCATCATAAAAAATTGTAAAAATGGAAAAAATGATAAAAGTAAATATTTTTTAGCAAAAAATGGAATAAAAAGAAATGGTAGAAAAAAATAGCCGACAATAAAAATATTTTTTATGGTAAAAATATGTGCCAAAACATCTAGTGGATGTTTCAACCATGTGGCAATAATACTGACAAAACTGTCCCCGCCGAGCCAACTATAATATTCCAAAAATTTATAGCTACTCGAGGGGGAGCTCAGGCGAATAACAAAAATAGCTATAAAAAAATAAACCAAGGACCACAAAATAATATTAATTATCGTCTTTTTTGATCTTTTTTCTACCAAGGCTAACAAGGATAGACCAAAAAATAAAAATATCGTATCTTCTCTAGTAAAAAGAGTTAAAATAAAAAATAAAATAAAATATTTTATTTTATTTTCTTGATAAAAATAAAACGCCCAAAAAAACAAAAAAATCATGAAACCATACAAATGAAATTCGTACATAGTCTGACGGTGCACAAATGGATTTGCGAGCCAAAGTAAAGCAATAATGTAAGCAAATAGATTATGGCCAGATTGTTTTTTAGCAATGGCAAATATTGGCCAAGCACACAAGGCTGTTATAACAACTTGCATTACCAATAGTGTGACAGCAGATGGTTTGATAGCATAAAATGGGATAAGGAAAAATAATATAGGGGAAAAATGATCGGCGAAATAATTATTCAGAGTGATAGTTTCCTCAAACCAGCGGCCATGTAAGGTGTTAAAAAATGTTTGATTAAAAATAGCCAGGTCCGCAATATTATAACCAAAATAATAATACTTTTTTAAAACTAAAATTGTAAAAAATAATACAAACACTACAATACTAGCCCACAAGTACCTTTGACTGTGCCCATCTATGTCATCTCTTAATTTTTGAAAATGTCCCATAATTTTATAAAAACCTAGTAAATTATAGCACGATTATTGCTTATTTTCATGTACTATTGACAATTTTACTTATTTGATGTATAATAATATGATTCTCTAATGGCCTAATTTTAGGCCAAAACAGTAGCCCACGAACCTTGAAAGAGGTGTGTCATGCGTAAATTCACTCTGCTGTGGCTGGTCCTTGCGACCATGTCCCTGATCGCTGGCTGTTCGACCTTCAAGACCGAATTCCGGGATGAACAGGGACGAGCCCTCGACTTTCCCGGCAATTCCCTGGGTAGGCAGAAGGTGAAGACTATCGTCACCTTCTACCAGAACTACCCTGGGTGGGTGTCGGTCTCCGTGGGCAGCAGCAGTGCCTACGCCGTTGCTTTCGGAGACTCGGTGCGTTTCGAAATGACTTCGGAAAAGGAGTTCCACTACGAAGTCTTCTGGGAAGAAGAGCTCGGCTATGATGGCGTGCTCCAAAAAGTCCGCCACTCGAAGGTTGGGCTCTACACTGGGAAGCCGGTGGTCATCACCGAGGCTTTCTTGAGAGATGTGCCCAAGATCGACATCGTGGTCTGCAATAACAGTCCAGAAGCAACCTACAACTACGACAGCCAGGGCAACCAATTTGTTTTGGAGCCATTTGGCTTCAAGGAGCTGAAGGTGGCTGCTGGACCCTACAAGTTGAGCTGGCGACCGGCAGACAAGAAGTACAAGGGCGAAAGCCTACATGGCTGCAAGACGCTCACGGTGGGGAAGAAGGTCTTCTGGAACGGAAAGTTCTACGAAGATCGACTATTCAGCAACAGATCTGCCCCTAACTGGGAAGATCTGGAGCAGATGCGTCGCCACAACGGCTGCATCCCCCTCTAGGATGTAGGACACACACTCAACGCAAAGCGGCTCCGACCAATGCTTGGTCGGAGCCGCTATTCTTTTTGAAAAAATTTAACTCTAAACTATGCACCACTACCACCAGCTGGACCAGTGCCAGTACCGACACCAGTCCCTAGTATCAGCTTACTGATGACAAAATTGACTATGACATAGGAAGCAAAAATAATTGCTAGACCAATAACGGCATTGATAATAGTCTCTCTAGATTTCTTGATGGCATCAGTGTTACCAGCTGAGGTCATCCACTTAAACCCCGCCCACAAGATCAAGATCATGGTAATGGCTCCAACAAAAGAAAGTATGATGTTGATCACCTGGATAATAATATCGACCGGTTGCTTACTAGTAGCAAGACCAGTGCCAGAAGCTGCCTGATTCAAAGAATCCCTAGGGTCTACTGCCAGGGCGCTAAATGGTAATAGTAAAAAAATAGAAATAAAGTATTTATACATAGAGTTTACACCCTAGTAGGCTAAAAAATAGCCTACTATAGTCTAGACTATATGTCTGAGATGAATATTATCCGGCGCCAATAGTTCTATCGTATAATTGAGTGATAATGTATTGAGCGGCGGCGTATGAAGCGAAAATAATGGCCAAACCAACAACGGCTGAGCCCATGATTTTCTTAGCTGAGTCAATTTGATCACTATTACCCTGAGAAGTGAACCATTTGAATCCACCGTAAAGGAATAATAATACGGCGATACCACCTAAGAAAGTAAGGATTAAGTTAACAATGCTCTCTACTGTTTGAACCAAATCTCTACTTGAAGCAGTTGATAAACCGCTCAATTTATCGGTTCCAAATTCGTCTGTTTGAGCCAAGGTCATAGTTGGAGCTAAAAGCATTAAAGCAACTAATAATTTTTTCATTTCTTCACCTCCTCTCATTTTTAAGATTTTAATGATTAATAATAAAGTACTTTTTACTAATAATAGTATAATCTAAAAACCAAAAAACATCAAGATAAAAAGTTGGTAAACACGTAATTGAGTATGACATAGCTAAAAAATATCATAGCTAGACCAGCAATAGCCCAGGCCATAGTGTCTTTACCCTTCTTTACTTGATCTGATTTACCTTGCGATGTCAACCAACTCAAACCACCTAAAATAAGGTAGAGTAGGGCCACGGCTCCTACTATGCCCAATATAGCTTTGATGACATTATTGATTAAGGCTGGCACGCTATCTGCTGATAAAGGATTTTCTAATGTGACAGTATCGGCTGCTATAGCTGACATGGGCACCAAGAATACCCAAACATAATTTATTATTTTTCTCATATTTTTATAATTCTAAACTATCAATAATATTACTCCACTGCGAATTAGCATCTATACTACTAGCAGAAACAGCAGATGATCCACTAAATAATATACATACGTTATTATTATCTCCTGGGCACTTGCCAGTAAAATTAAAAGCTCCTGGGTGGGTAGTGATGTCGTTACAAGAAAAACCCCAACCCTCTTGGTCTAACAATGTTTTGTTATCGGGAATCATATTGATCAAGCCACACTTGGTCACGCATTGATTAGCTAGGTCTGGGCCACTACATACATAGTTGAGACTGGCAGTATTACAAGACTCATTCATTGCCTTACCAGAACATTCTCCAGCTGGATTGTTGCTCCTGGTGCTTTGAGTTCCAGTAATCATGTAGCTACCCTTCACCCCCAAAATACTATTCACAAAAAAATTCAACACCAAATAGCTGGTAAAGGCTATGGCCAAAGCAAATAGTGTATTTACCATAGTTCTTTGACCGTTGCGCACTTGCTCCGAATTACCGCGTGAGGTTACCCACTGAAATCCACCGATGACAAAATACAATAATGCCACAGCACCCATGCCACCAAGTAACAAACGAATCAAGGCTTGAAAACCCTCAACCACATCTGTGAGTTGGCAATTGTCATTAGAGGTAACACACTTGATGCCATCCAAAAAACCGGGCTCAGTGGCAGCTAGCGCCAATGATGGTAAGACTAAAAATACAAATATTATTTTTAAGTATTTCATTCTGTCTGTTGGTAAGTTTGATTTATTCTGTCGATAAATAATTTTAAATCAGCTTCGTTATTCAGATCAATTTTATTGTCGACCAGACCGTTGATAAAATCTGCCATATAGGTCTCGGCTTTTGGAAAATCATAGCCACTATACCAATTGTCAGCTGTCAAAACCTGTCTGGCAAATGGTGCTATATCTGGATTATTTTTTTGATCATTTATCAAGGCGCGTAGGGCGGTTGGTTTTTTATTTTGATCTAAATATTTTTTGACATTTTGAGCGCTGGCTGTGTTTTGTATAAAATTCCAAGCAACATCAGAATTTTTTGACTTTTTGGCCACAACATTGACCCAATAGTCAGCATAATACTTGGTGCCCTGAGAGCCCTCCGTCTGAGGGAAGTTGGTAATACCCCACTCAAAAGGTACTCCTTTGGCACGCAAAGCATCGGCATGATAGCTATAGCCGAAAAAATAAGCTAATTTACCGGCGCTAAACATATCAAAGGCATTTGGCAAACTCTTGTCCCAGGAATAGGAGGCTAAACCTGGTCGTGCAAAGCTGGTGTAAAAATTGATGGCCTCAGCAAACCTAGAGGCAGACTGCGGTGTGCTAATGGGATTAAACCTGAAGCCTTTGAGGTTCACTTCTGTCTGTAGCATCAAGCTAGATATAATATCAAAATATCTTGGTATATTGTCAGCACCACCCAAGGCAACACCGGACTGTACGATTTTGTTATCGCTGTTTACTTTGGTCAATCCGCTAGTCTGATCAACCAAATCATTGAAAGTGACTATCTTTTCTGGAAAGCCAGCCTGATCTAACAAATCTTCGTTGAAAAAAGTCACCAAGGTATCTAGGGAATATGGTAGGGCATAAATCTGACCATCTTTTACGACATTGTTGTAGACTACATCTACGTATTGATTTTTAATGTCGTTTGGAGTCAGGCCATTTATAGTCTGTATGGTGGTGACGGTTTCTTTTTTGAGGGTGCCTTTGACCTCCTGCACTGGAATCTTGACTGTCTTGGGCATTGATACTATACGATTTTGATATTTGTTGAGCCAGCTGACTGGAATAGCAAAAACATCCGGTCCTCTGTCATCAGCCCAGGCTTCTAATAATTTTCTTTCATACTCTTCGTAGCGTAGCTGTTTGTAGGTCACTGTCACACTAGGATGACTAGATTGATAGTCTTGAATCAAGGCGCTGATTTGGGCTGGACTATCCCACACTCCCCAATAAGTCAAGGCAACTGGCCTGGTCTCAGAAGAAGTGTTACAACTCAAGCCCTTGCAACCAAAACCGGAGCTGATGATGAACACTCCAATCAATAATAAAGTAATTAGCTTGTAGCTACGCATTTTTATTTGTTTTTTAAATAATCTCTTAGAAATGCCCTCAAATCAGGTCTGTCCCAAGCATATTCTAAATTTGTTTTTAATAAGTTTAGCGGATCGCCAGTTGTGAGCCACTGTCCGTTTTGAATTTCTTTGGCGTAAAATTTACCTCCCGACCTAATATAGCTCCTGATAGCGTCCACAATCCACAACTCTCCTCCCTTGCCCAATCTAGTTTTTCTCAAGATATCTATAATGTCTTTATTTATTATCATGCGACCAAAGTCAGCCAATTGGGACGGAGCATTTTTGATAGACGGTTTTTCAATTATGTCATTAATTTGCATGGTTTTTTTATCACGCAAACTCACAATACCATATCTGTCTACTTGATCACGGGGCACTTCTTGTACGCCTATCATCAAGTGTCCGCTATGTTTATAATCATCGACCATCTGCTTGGAGAATGGAACTTTTGACTTGACTAAGTCGTCACCCCACACATACATAAAGGGACCATCCTCTACCAAGCTAGCGGCCGAAAGTAGTGGTGTGCCATTGCCGTAGGGACCCTTTTGTCTGACATAAATAAAATTAGCTAGTTCTGATATTTTTCTGATCTCTTTGAGTTTTTCTTTTTTGCCAGCTTTGGCTAGCTCATTTTCTAATGCCCAGGAATGATCAAAATGATCTTCTA